>NZ_JBPQTQ010000229.1:0-4085 GCF_051386415.1 Streptomyces sp. URMC 129 | reverse complement strand
GTCCCCGGGGTGCTCCGCGACGCCGGGTGCCGGGTCATGCCCCGGTCCCGACTCGGCGCCGTCCTGGTCCTTCCGCACGGCGTCGGCTTCCGCAAGCTCGTCCCGGACTCGCGCGGCCCGCGCACCCGGCTGTCCGGCGCGGCGCGCCGGGGGCACCCAACGGGCGAACCCGGGCGCGCCACGGAACGACGTCAGCGGCGCAGCGCGGCGGGGGCGTCGGCGGGCACGACGGGGTTGCGGGGCGGGACCGGGTCCAGCCGCCGGTACGGCTCGCCCTGCGCCGGGCGCGGGTCGGGCTCGCCCTTGTTCGGCCAGAAGGAGAAGGCGCGTTCGGCCTGCGCGGTGATGGTCAGGGACGGGTTGACCCCGAGGTTGGCCGAGATGGCGGCGCCGTCCACCACCGATATGCCGGGGTGGCCGAAGATCCGGTGGTACGGGTCGATCACGCCCTCCTCGGCGCTGGCACCGATGGCGGCGCCGCCGAGGAAGTGGGCGGTGAGCGGGATGTTGAACACCTCGCTCCACGTGCCGCCCGCGACGCCGCCGATGTGCTCGGCCACCCGCTGGTTGGCCTCGTAACCGGCCCTGATGAACGACGGGTTGGGCTCGCCGTGGCCCTGCTTGGACGCCATCTTCCGCCGCCCGAAGATGGTCCGCTTGGTGAACGTGGTGATGGAGTTGTCCAGGCTCTGCATCACCAGCAGGATCACCGTGCGCTCGCTCCAGCGGTAGCCGTGCGCCACCCTCACGGTCTGCAACGGGTGCCGCAGCGCCTGGAACAGCACCTGCAGCAGGCGCGGCGTGCGCCGGTCGCCGTCGGAGGACAGGGTCTGCAACAGGCTGATGGCGTTGCTGCCCTTGCCGTAACGCACCGGCTCGATATGGGTGTTGGGGTCCGGGTGGAACGAGGAGGTGATGGCCACCCCGCGCGAGAAGTCCCGGTCCGGATCGACCTTGGTGCGCGCGGCGCCGATGATCGCCTCGGAGTTGGTGCGGGTGAACTCGCCGAGCCGCGGCGACAGCCGGGGCAGGGCGCCGGTGTCGCGCAGCTTGTGCAGCAGCGTCTGCGTTCCCCAGGTCCCGGCGGCCAGCACGACCTTGCCCGCGGTGAACTCCCGCCGCCCGCGCCGGAACAGGCCGCCGGTGGCGCGGGTGGAGACGGTGAACGTGCCGTCCGGCCGTTCCCGCACGTCGGTCACCGTGGTGAGCGGCAGCACGGTCGCCCCGGCGCGCTCCGCGAGGTACAGGTAGTTCTTGACCATGGTGTTCTTGGCGCCCACCCGGCAGCCGGTCATACAGGCGCCGCACTCGGTGCAGCCGGTGCGCTCGGGCCCGACCCCGCCGAAGTACGGGTCGGGGGCGCGTTCCCCGGGCTTGCCGAAGTAGATCCCCAGCGGCGTGGGGTGGAAGGTGTCCCCGACGCCCATGTCGGCGGCCACCTTCTGGATCACCTCGTCCGAGGGCGTGGTCGCCGGCCGGGTGACGACGCCGAGCATGCGGCTGGCCTGGTTGTAGTGGGCGGCCAGCTCCGACTCCCAGTCGGTGATGTGCGCCCACTGCCCGTCCTCGTAGAACGGCTTCAGGGGCCGGTACAGCGTGTTGGCGTACACCAGCGACCCGCCGCCGACTCCGGCGCCGGCCATCACCATCACGTTGTTCAGCAGGTGCAGCCGCTGAATGCCGAAGAACCCGAGCCTGGGTGCCCACAGGTAACGCCGCAGATTCCACGAGGTCTTGGCGAATTCGTCATCGGCGAACCGCCGCCCCGCCTCGATCACCGCGACGCGGTACCCCTTTTCACTCAGCCGGAGTGCGGCGACACTGCCGCCGAACCCCGAACCGACAACGATCACATCGAAATCCGGCTCAACGCCTGCCATCGCCCAGACCCGTCCTCACGGCTCGGAAACCAGGATCGTTGATGCTACGCGGCACCCCCGGGGAAGGGCATGACGCAGAACACAGTTGCGCCCCCGCTGCGCATCCCGCCCCCGCACCCCCGCACCGCGATGACAAACCGCAGGTCAGCACCGTGTGACGCGGCGCTGCTGTCCCTCGACGTGGAGCGGCCCGAAGACCTCGCGGGACAACGAGGCATGGATCGCCCGTTCCCCGAGATCGTGGTCCTCCAGGACCACTTCGCCCCGTCGAGGTACGCGAGAGGGAGACGGTCGACCGGGCCTGGCCACGGCGGCCCGCTGCTGCCGGACGTCCCCACCTCGTCCAGGCCGCACGCCCTGAAGCACTCCCAGCCCTCCGGCGGCATATATTCCGAAAAGCCGAATTCACGAAAATGAACTGACCATCATCCGAGGCGCCTTCACCCGACCACACGCGGGCGTACGCTTCCCCGCGCCCTGGGAACAGGAAATCTTCGCCGCGAGACTGAAAGGAGCAGTGCCGAGCCGGTCGATCGCACACCTCGGAGGTAGCATTCGTGGAATTCACCGGCACGCCCCTGACACCGAATTGTGCCCGGGTCTTTTCCGCGCGGGTGCACGCCGTGGTGGGGATCAGCCTGGGAAACAGTTACTTCAGGGGCGAGGTGCTGTGCGGGCTTCTCCGGTGGCTGGGCAGACGGTTCCAGCGCCTCGACATAGTGATCCCGGACTCCTCCTTCCGCGACAACCTGCTGGTCACCGGACGCTCCGCGGAGTACGCGGAGGAGAAGACGGCCCGGGAAGCGGGCACCGCCCGGCGCCGGGCCCTGCGCTCGTGGCAGCGGGCGGGCCTCCCCTCACCCGCGGAGCCGCACCTGCACCTGCTGTCCGAGCTCGCCGGCAGCCACGTGTACCGCGCCCTGCGCCGGCGCGTGGACGAGGCGCTGGCGACGGACCCCACGCTCCACGAGACATGCCTGGACATGAGCACGGCCGCGTTGCGTTCCCACCTCGGCGGAGCGATGCCGTCACCGGCGCAGGCGGAGGCGGGACTTCAGTACCTCGCGGCCGAACTCCCCTTCTTCATCGGGTCCGCCGACGTCTTCGACGTCTCCTCGTCGGTGTGCTTCTACCACCGGCCGGTTCCGGTGGCCGAGCTTCTCTTCGCCCGCAGAGGCCGTCTGCGGCCCTCGCTCTCCCAGGGATACGCACTGATCCGCCCGGTGCGGCTCCCCTCCACCGAGGGAGACACCACGCGTGTTCACGCATGAACTGGCCTCCGCCGGACTGCGGAATTCCGAGATGACCGCGGCCTACGCCGCCTGCGGCCGGTATCTGGCCCGGCGCAATTGCGCGGCGTTCCCCGTGGCGCGTTTCCTGCTGCCGCCCGGCAAGCGCCCCTACTACGACGCGATGCTCGCGTTCTGCGGTTACGCGGACGACCTGCTCGACACCACGGACGGCACCGCGTCCGAGCGCGGCGACAGATTCGACGCGTTCCAGGCGGAGTTCTTCCGCCGGCTCACCGACCCCCCGGACGCCCCTCCCCCGGCCGACCGGGCGGCACTGATCTGCCGGGCCCTCGCCCACACGGTCCGGACCTGGGACATGGACGTGAACCGCATCCGGCGCTTCCTCACCACACTCCGCACCGACCTCGACACCACCACCTACCGGACGTTCGAGGACCTCGAGCGGTACATGAGCTCCGTCAGCGGCGACATGAGCATCTGGGTGAACACCCTGCTCGAACCCCGGGACGACGAGGCCGCCGAGAAGGCGGTCGCCCTCGGCTACGGCGTCTACATGCTGGACTTCCTCCAGGACGTCTCCGAAGACATCGCCCTCGGCCGCGTCTACCTCCCCCTCGCCGACCTCGAACGCCACGGGGTGTCCCACGACGACCTCGCCACCGCGGCGGCCCACCGACGCATGACCGCCCCCCTGCGCGAGGCCGTCCGCTTCCAGACCGACCGCATCCAGGGCTTCTTCCGGCAGGCGGACGGATGGCACCACCACGTCCACCCCTCGGGCCGCGAACTACCCCGCCAGTACCTGACCCTGGGCCGCAACGCCCTCAACGGCCTGCTCCGCGACAACTACGACATCTTCCGCCGCCGCCCCACGACCCGCCTCACCACGACAACCCGCGCCCTGACCACAACAACACTCTCCTACCTCCGCGCCACCACATCCCGCCGCACC
>NZ_JBPQTQ010000228.1:0-4091 GCF_051386415.1 Streptomyces sp. URMC 129 | reverse complement strand
AGCCGGGGCCGGGACCGGGCACCGGGGCTCCCCCGGCGCGGTACCACGTCCTGTACCTGGGTGCCAGCCCCACCGGGCAGCAGGTCCTGCGCGCGGACCGGGGCCTGCGGGAGGTGCAGGACGCGGCACGGGCGGGCGGGCGGCTGCGGGTCACCGCGTACCCGGCGGCGCGGACGACCGACCTGCGGAACGTGCTGACCGAGCGGCCCCGGCCGCACATCCTGCACCTGGCCTGCCACGGCGTCGACGGGCGGCTGGTCTTCGAGGACCCGTTCGGCGAGGAACACCGCCTGGACGCCCGCCAGGTGGCGGACACCCTCCGGCTCTACCGGTCCGAGTACGGCATCCGCCTGCGCGGCCTGGTCCTCGCCTCCTGCGACAGCGCCGATGTCGTGGCCCTCTTCGAGGGCTCGGCCGACACGGTGGTGGCGCACACGGGTCCGCTGGACGACCTGTGTGCCAACGTCTTCGCCGGGGAGTTCTACCGGGCGCTCCAGCTCGACGGGAACGTGCGGGCCGCGGCCCGGGTCGCGGCGCAGCACGCCGCGAACGCCGACGACAGTTGCTCCATGCTGCGGACGGGACTCGTCGTGCTCCCCGACCGCTGAAGGACACCGACGCGCGATGGAGGACGAGGACGAGATGGGTGAGGGGTCATGGAGATAGAACTGCCGACGCCGGCGATGCGACCGCTGACGATGGCGTCGGACGACCCGGTGCGCGGCCCGGCCGACGGCCCGGCGGTGCCGCCGCTGACGGGCCGGGTGCTCTTCGGCGCGCCTCTCTCGGTGCCGCTGACACCGGAGTTCGCCGCGAGCGACCCCGAACTGGAGCTGTTCGTGCGCCAGGAGGCCGCGCACAGCGTCTATCACCTGGTCCGCCTCGGGATCGGCTTCGCCGAACAGCCGCCGACGCCGCGCCTGGAGAGCGCCTCGGTCCATCTGGTCCTGAGCGCGCCGGGCGCGGCCGTTCAGCCGGTCGCCTGGTCGATGACGCCCGAGCGCGTGACGGAACAGCGGGAGCGGCAGCGGACGGTGACGCTCAGTCCGCAGTTTCTCTTCGGCGGCCTGGGCGAGGTGAGCACGACGACCACGGCGGTGGCCGAGGGCACGCCGTTCCTGCTGGCCCTGGGGGCCCGCACCTCCGAGCCGCGCTGGGTCCTGCGGCGGACGCGGGCGATGCCGCTGGTGGGCGACCAGCCGCTGGCCCTGATCGTCAGGGCGCCGCGCGGGGTGCCCGCCTCGATCGCCGCGACCGTGCACGCGAGTACGAAGAGCACGCTGCTGCGCCGTTACCGGGCGCTGCCCGAACCGCTGGAGCTGGTCAGCCCGTTGTGAGAACGGCCGGCCGGCTGGTGGGCCGGCCGGCCGTTCCGCGGCACCGGGCCCGGGTGGTCAGGCGCGGGCCGGGGTGCGGCGGGAGGAGCGCAGGAGCGGGAGCAGGTTGAGCAGGAGGCCCCCGGCGGCGACGGCGGTGACCAGGTTGATGCCGGGGCGGTAGGGGCCGATGTCGGCGCTGCCGGCGGTGGTGCCGGTGACCACGGCGGTGACGACGGCCAGCACCAGGGCGGCGCCGACCTGGCCCGAGGTCTGCACCAGGCCGGAGGCCAGGCCCTGTTCGGAGTCGTCGATGCCCTCGGTGGCCTGGGCCATGATCGCGCTGAAGCCGAAGGCGAAGCCGCCGCCGAGAAGCAGCATGGTCGGCAGGATCGTGGCCGCGTAGCCGGGGGTGGTACCGGCGGTGGCCAGGAACCAGACGTAGCCCAGGCTCATCGACGCCATCGAGGCGAGGATCAGCGGCGGCGTTCCGTAGCGGTTGATCAGGCGCCCGGTGAGGGGCGAGCCGACGGCGACCACGATGCCGGCCGGGAGCAGGCCGAGCGCCATCCGCAGGGGCGACCAGCCCAGGCCGTCCTGGAGGTACAGCGTCATGAGGAACTGGAAGCTCAGGTAGGAGCCGAAGAGTCCGATGATGCTGAGGTTGGCGCGCACGACGGTGGCGACGCGGAGGATGCCGAAGCGGACCAGCGGGTGGGCGACGCGCTTCTCGACGGCCACGAAGGCGGCGAGGAGCAGGATGGCCAGCGCGAACGATCCGAGGGTCAGGGGCGAGCCCCAGCCGCGTTCGGGGGCGGAGACGACGGTGTAGACGGCGAGCAGCATGCCGCCGGTGAGGGTGGCGGCGCCGGCCAGGTCGTGGCCGCCGGTCTCGGCGGGCCGGTCCCGGGGGATCAGCACGTAGCCGAGGACGAGGGCCAGCACGGCGAGCGGCACGGGGGTCAGGAAGGTCCAGCGCCAGCCGAAGCCGGTGAGGAGCCCGCCGAGGATCAGGCCGGAGGAGTATCCGGTGGCGCCGAAGAGGGAGAAGACGGACAGCGCCCGGTTGCGGGCGGGGCCCTCGTGGAACGTGGTGGTCAGGATGGACAGCGCGGTGGGCGCGGTGAAGGCGGCGGCCAGGCCCTTGACGAAGCGGGTGGCGATCAGCAGCGGGCCGCTGTCGACCACTCCGCCGAGCAGCGAGGCGGCGGCGAAGACGGAGAGCGCGATCAGGAAGACCCGGCGGCGTCCGAGCAGGTCCGCCATCCGGCCGCCCAGCATCATCAGGCCGCCGTACCCGAGCACGTAGCCGTTGACGATCCACTGGAGCGAGGTGGCGGACAGGCCCAGCTCGCGGCCTATGGAGGGCAGGGCGACGCCGACCATGGAGACGTCGAGGCCGTCGAGGAACAGCACCAGGCACAGCACGGCCAGCACGCCCCACAGACGTGGGGTCCATTTCTGCTCCGCCGCCGCAGGCGTCGACGCGGCGGGCGGGTGGGTCGGCGTGGCCGGGGTGGCTTCGGTGGAAAGGGACATGGCCGCGACACTACATGCATGAGCATCTACTGTCTACGCATAAAATGCGGATGCAATAAATCCGCTTGCATGTTATTAAGGGGTGCGCTACCGTTCACCTCGTGTCCGCTGATGCCACGCTCGTCGCTCGCTGGCGCTCCCTGTTGTCCCAGTACAGCCGGATCGCCAACGATCTCGACCGCGTGCTGCAGGCCGGGCACGGCCTGACCGTCAGCGACTACGAGGCGCTGGACCGGCTGCTGGCCTGCGAGGGCCGCAAGGTGCGGGTGCAGGATCTGGTCGAGGAGATGCACCTGAGCCAGAGCGCCCTGTCCCGCACGGTCGCCCGGCTGGAGAAGTGCGGGCTGGTGTGCCGGGGCATGTGCGACACGGACCGCCGCGGCGTGTTCGTGACGCCGACCGAGGCGGGCCGCGCGGTGCACGAACAGGCACGCAAGACCTATCTGGACGTCCTCGCCCAGCACTTGGGCGACTGACGCCTCCGCCGCTCCCGGGCGTCCGCGGGGGGACGCCCGGGGGTCGACGGCGGTGGGGACGCGGAGCGCGCCCGCGGCAGCGTTCTCGTCAGAACTGCGCGCCGAAGGCGGCCTGTTGCCGGCGCAGCAGGCGACCCCGCATCAGGCGGGCCACCGGGAGGGCCGGGACGCCGCCGCGTTCGCCGGCTTCCGCGACCGCGGACAGCCACGGCGGCATGAACGACAACGTCCAGCGGGGTGCGGACTTGACCATGTCGCGCTCGAACCGCTTCCAGAGCGCGGCGTCGAGCGCCGGGGCGAGCCGGTCGAGCAACTCCCGTTCCTCGTCGGCGGTGTGGGTGCGCAGCAGGTCGTGCGTGGCGCGGGCCGCCGCCGACAGTTCGTCACCGCCGGTGCCGTCCTCCCCCAGGCGCTCGATGGCCTCGGAGAGGCGCGTCTGCGACTCCTCCAGCTCCTCGTGCTCCTGCTGGAGCAGCTTCAGTGCCGCCGGATCGGCGCCGCGTTCGCTCAGCCTGGGCCACAGGACCTCGTCCTCGCCCTGGTGGTGGTGTTCGATGATCTGCGTGACGCGCCGTGCGTAGGTCCGCAGGTGCCCGACACGCTCGGCGTCGGGCTTCGCGGAGAGGGCGGCTGCGGTGCGCGCGATCCGGTCCAGGTCACGCAGCATCGCGCGGTGCGCGAGGATCATCGTCTGGTGCGCCTTGGGCAGGCTGTCCATGGGCGGGTTCACGGGACTCCTTCCGGGTGGGGGGCGAGGGCG
>NZ_JBPQTQ010000227.1:0-4092 GCF_051386415.1 Streptomyces sp. URMC 129 | reverse complement strand
CCCAGGGCGGGGGTGGGGTGCGGTGGGGGAGTGCACGGTGTCGGTGGCGTAGCCAGGCGGGGTGGCGCCAGGTCGGGACTGCGGCGTAGTCGCGTTCCAGGCCGGGCCGGGGGCGCACCGCGTCGGCGGGGGCATCGAAGTCGACGTCGTCGGGGACGGCGCGCACCGCCTCGGGCGCCTCCTCCCGTGCCCACAGGCCGGACAGGCGTACGCGATACCACCAGCTGCCGTCGCGTTCCTGGCGGCAGTCCGGGTCCGGACCCGGATTCGCGGGCTGGATCGGTCACACGGGCGTCGTTTTTGGCACCTCTATGTGGTGACGGGGGCATCCGGCCGCCGTCACCAGACCGAGGAGAAGTGCACGATGACGCCCACCACCCTGGCAAGACGCACCCCACAGGCCCGCTGCGGGACGCCCGCAGCGGGCACTTTTTCGTCCACGGAAGCGGGTTTTGCGATGGGGTTTCCCACAGCTATATGCGCTGACACCATCACGGCGCAACAGACTGTCCGCGATGCAAAACCGTGTCCGTCCAGCACAGCGCGAGTCGAAACGGCACCGCAAACACCTTCCGCCCGTCCCAGGGGAGGAGGCGAGGCGGATGGCACCGGTGACCGAGCAGCAGTACCGCCAGGCCGTGGAGAAGATGGTCGCTCACTACCGGGCGGCAGGGCCGGTCGAGACCCAGCAGCGCAGGTACCGGACGGTCCTGATCGGCCATGGCTGGTGCGCCGAGGTTCACCGCCTTGCCGAGGCCGCGCTGCGGCTGGTCGATCTCGGCTACGGGCACGAGGCCCAGATCCTGGTCCGGACGATGTTCGAGACGACCATCAGCCTCCACTGGCTGTCCCAGAAAGGCGACGCCGGGGCGCTGGGCGTGCTGGCCGAGGGCGGCCGGGCCAACCGCGCCGCGGCTGTCGACCTGGAGAAGGCGTTCCGGCTGCCACAGGACCTCATCGACGCCATCAAGGGCGAACGGGTCGAGAAGACCGAGGAGAGCGAGATATTCCACAGGTTCCAGGCCCAGTGCGACGAGATCGACCCCAAGCGCGAGCTGTACTCCGTGTACCGGTACCTGTGCGGCTTCGCCCACCCGACCTCGGTCGGCGCGTTCGCCTTCATCGAGCAGGCGACCGAGCCACCGGGCCTGCGCGGCACGCCGAGGACGAGCAGCTCCGCGGTGGCGGCTACCGCCGCCATGTGCGTCCTGTGGGCCGGCAGGGCCTTCGACGAGATGATCGTAGGGAAGCCGCGCAAGCAGTTCCTGCGGGCCGTCGCCCGGGACATCGGGCTGCCGCCGGTCCTGCCCCGGATCTGGAAAGTCCGGGAACCGGGTCGTGCACTTCGACGGACTGGCCTTCCGCCCCGGGCAATCACCCTCGCCGTCCCTGGCGGCGGGCTTC
This sequence comes from Streptomyces sp. URMC 129, assembly GCF_051386415.1. Taxonomy (NCBI): domain Bacteria; kingdom Bacillati; phylum Actinomycetota; class Actinomycetes; order Kitasatosporales; family Streptomycetaceae; genus Streptomyces; species Streptomyces sp. URMC 129. Next base: position 2,688 of record NZ_JBPQTQ010000227.1, on the reverse strand, counting down.
AGAGGGCGGTGGTGACGGTGATGACGGGGTCGCCGCAGCCGGTGGCGACCCCGTTGATGGCGGCGAGTTCGGCCTCGTCGGCGGTGAGCTGCCAGCGAGTTTTGACGGTGACCCAGTCCGCGATGTACCGGCAGGTCGCGGAGGCGGCGGGGGCATCCACTCGGCGGGGTCCTGGTCGCCCTTGCCCTGGTTGATGCTGTCGGTGACGCCCAGCAGGCTGCGTTCGTCTCCGAGATCGTTGGCGTACTGCTCGCGCTCGGCCGCGGTCCACGTTCCGGCGCCGGAGTCCCAGGCTTCGGCGAGGGGGACCATGTGGTCGATGTCGATGCTCGACTTGGTGGTCACGACCGTCTCGTCGTACCAGGACCACCACTGGCCCGTCCCGGAGGCGATCGAGCAGCGCCCGGTTACCTCCGGCGCGGTGACCGCCTCGGCGAGCAGGACTTCGGAGCGGGTGTCGCAGCCGTCCCGGTCGGCGTCCGTCCAGTGGCGGAACAAGTCGCGGTCGTAACCCTTCCTTTCTCCAGCGTGACGGGCAGGTCGCCGATGAGCTGGGACAGGGGCGCGGTGATGGTCTGGCCCGACTCGGCGCGCGCGGCCGGGGCGGTCAGGAGAAGGGAGGGTACGGCCCCCACAGCCATGCCTCGGTGTGCTGTCGCCTCCTGCTGCCCTCAGGGAAGCGGGAAGGGCCTGCCCACCGGGTGCGGACAGGCCCCTTTCCGGCTGCGGTCAGCGGGCGGCCTCCTTCAGCTGGTCCAGGTCGTTGACGTAGATGGCGCGGTAGCGGGTGTAGACGATGTGCTTCCTGCACAGCACGGCGAGGGTGTTCTCCAGCGTGGACTGCCCGATCATCAGCGCACGGGCGAGATCGCTCTGGCGCGGGCCGGCGATGCGGATGCCGCGCTGGGGCTCGACCACGCCGACTGTGGACGCCAGGTGATGCAGGAGCGTGCTCAGACGCGCGAGGTGTGGTCGGCTGAAGGTGCAGTAAATCTCCTCGTCCCTCCGGTAACGGGCCTCCAGACTCACCAGGAGCGCCCACTCCGCCCGCCGCTTGCTGCCGAGCAGGGCACGCATCAGGTCCGCCGAGAAGGACATGATCTTCGTGGTCGCCGTCAGAGACGTCGTCTTCGGCCCCGAGACGCTGGGGTGCAGCAACTTCTGCTCGCCCAGGAACTCTCCGGGGCCGCGGAAGCGCACCACGAGCGCGCCGGGCACGGAGCGCTCCTGGGCGACACAGCCCTGCAGCACGATGTGCACCAGGTCGTCGCTGCTGCCCGTCGGAACCTCCTCGCCCCGCTTGAAGGCACGGATGCCGCCGTTGTCGACCTCCTGGACGAACACCGACCACACCTGGGTAGGGAGCGACCCTATGAAGGAGCCCTCGGGCATCTGGTGACGGCCGGCCAGTACATCGTGGAGGTTCGGCTCAAGCTCTCGCCTCATGTCACCCGGCGCTCCTCGTGGAGGTTTCCTCCGGGGCAGGGACGGTGCTCGTCGCCGGCGGCTCCTCGGGCACCAGGGCCCGGATGATCGGCGGGACACTTCCGATGAGCACCGCCAAGGCGAACAGGACGGCGACGACGCTCCTCGGCCTGCTCGAGAGCTTCCTGATGGCATATGCCCCGAGCAATGTGGCTATCCCGAAGATCGCCACGCTGCTCGCGTAGAAATACGGCTCGTAAGCCATTTGTGATGCGGCCTTTCATCTCTCGGAAGAACGCTTGTTGGCGGGTCCAGTGCCCCTCAAGCCGGAGAAGCCCCGCTGGTTAGACGGAGCCGACGACACCCGACGTCGGGGTTGCTAAACGCTACTCTCCCCGGCTCGTGAAGCCCAACTCGCCCCGAGAAGAGGGGCATGCACGGAAAAATGGCCAGGCCATGCAGGACAAACGGAACTTCCAGGCGGCGGTCTTCGTTCCGCACCGATGACTGACTGTGAGAAACGGCAGACTTGTCCGGCTTGGCGAAGTATGAGCCGGTAGCGTGTCATTCGCGGGAGGTGCGGGGGTGAGGATTCCCTGTGGATGTGAATAAGAATCGAGCATTCGTTCACTCGATTTAGTTTTTGGAACTCACAGTCGGAGGTATCCAGCGAAGAGGGCCGGGGCCCTAAAGGGAACCACCCCCCAGAACCCCGGCTTGAGAGGGCCTGGACCCGCCAAGGCGCCAGACCGCATTGCCCAAGTAAACACCCCTCATCGCCCTGCGGCAGACGCTATAAGCGTTGTGGTCCACAAAAGTCCCCAGTATTGGGGAAGTGTTCATGCGAATTGCAGAACTTATGCCGGGCAAAAGCTGACATATCACCCGAAACATTTGATAGTTGTCGATCTTGAAAATCCCCCAACTTGGGGACTTCGCTTCGTAACTATCCGAATCGGTAGCGTGAACTAGTGGACGCAAGAAGATCCGATTCCTTCGGATTCCCCCTTTTGAAAGGACCTTGATAACCCCCAGATGAAATCCGCGTCCCGCTGTCTCTATGTAGCTAAATTAACTCTTGTTGATCGGCCGCCGATGGTCTGCGCGAGGGTGTCAGTGGTCGTTCGTCATTTCGCTGTCACTGCTGAGCGGCCGTAGTTCGTTCTTGACCCAGACGTTGTCCCGTAATGATCTTGTCGTGCGGTGATTCCGCCTGTGGCTAGTGTGATCACGGCGTCGGAGCCTGCCTGGATAGCCCCGTTC
>NZ_JBPQTQ010000226.1:0-4138 GCF_051386415.1 Streptomyces sp. URMC 129 | reverse complement strand
CCCCTTCGGGGGAGGGGTGGGCGGGTTTTTTCGCTGCGACGGGGTGAGGCGGGGGGATCCGGGAACGCGGATCAGATACGGATCTGGATCGCGCCCGTGAAGCGGTCGTGGAGGCCCCGCGTGTCGCGGTCCCAGATCAGGGGCGGCAGGAGCAGCGCGATCAGCAGCGTCCGCAGCACCGCGCGCGGGAAGCTCAGCCGCTGCCCGCTGATGTGCACCACCCGCACCCCGAAGATCCGCTTACCGGGGGTCATCCCCACCGTGCCGACCGTGAGCGCCACCATGACGGTGAAGACGAGCAGCGTCAGGTTGGGCACGTCGGCCACCTGACCTTGCGCGATCAGACCGTATGCGATCAGACCGCACATCCCCCAGTCGAGAAAGATCGCGCCGACCCGCCGGCCGAGCGGGGCCACCGAGCCGGGGCCCTCCTCGGGGAGGCCGAGCCGCTGGCCGCGATAGCCGAAGTCGACGCCCATGTCCTCGGCCGCCGCACGGGGTCCCGAGAGCCATGAGCCGATTGCCTGCCGCATGTCCACGCCTCAACGGTAGCGCGGTCACCCGCCTGGCCCCTCACCGGTATCAGATGAGAAGTCCGGTTAACATCAGCGAAACAAATGAGTCACGCTTGAGAAATGGCACGTCTTTAGGGTCGGCCCCGGCAGGCCCACGCACTGGGCCATTCCCGAGCTGCGCTTCCCGCCCCCGCACGGGACGGGACTAGGAGGACGATCGGATGTTCCAGAACGCCGACGAGATCAATCAGTACATCGCGGACAACGACGTCAAGTTCATCGACGTCCGCTTCTGCGACCTGCCGGGCATCATGCAGCACGTCACCGTGCCGGTCGAGAGCTTCGACCCGGCCGAGAGCCTGATGTTCGACGGCTCGTCGATCCGTGGGTTCCAGGCCATCCACGAGTCCGACATGGCGCTTGTCCCGGACCTGTCCACGGCCCGCGTGGACCCGTTCCGCAAGGACAAGACGATCAACATCAACTTCTTCATCCACGACCCGATCACGGGCGAGGCCTACAGCCGCGACCCGCGGAACGTGGCGAAGAAGGCCGAGGCGTACCTCGCCTCCTCCGGCATCGCCGACACCGCCTACTTCGGCCCCGAGGCCGAGTTCTACGTCTTCGACGACGTGCGGTTCGAGACGAAGTCCAACGCCGGTTACTACTACATCGACTCCGTGGCCGGCGCCTGGAACACGGGCGCGATCGAGGAGGGCGGCAACCGCGGCTACAAGGTCCGCTACAAGGGCGGGTACTTCCCGGCCCCGCCCGTGGACCACTTCGCGGACCTGCGCGCCGAGATGTCGCTGGAGCTGACCAAGGCCGGCCTGAAGGTCGAGCGGCAGCACCACGAGGTCGGCACGGCCGGCCAGGCGGAGATCAACTACAAGTTCAACACGCTGCTCGCCGCCGCCGACGACCTGATGCTCTTCAAGTACATCGTGAAGAACGTCGCCTGGCGCAACGGCAAGACCGCCACGTTCATGCCCAAGCCGATCTTCGGTGACAACGGCTCCGGCATGCACGTCCACCAGTCGCTGTGGCAGGGCGACACCCCGCTCTTCTACGACGAGCAGGGCTACGCCGGTCTGTCGGACATGGCCCGCTTCTACATCGGCGGCATCCTCAAGCACGCCCCGTCGCTGCTGGCGTTCACCAACCCGACGGTGAACTCGTACCACCGCCTGGTCCCCGGCTTCGAGGCCCCGGTCAACCTGGTCTACTCGCAGCGGAACCGCTCGGCGGCCATGCGTATCCCGATCACCGGCTCGAACCCGAAGGCCAAGCGCGTCGAGTTCCGCGCGCCGGACCCGTCCTCGAACCCGTACCTGGCCTTCGCCGCCCTGATGCTGGCCGGTCTGGACGGCATCAAGAACAAGATCGAGCCGGCGGAGCCGATCGACAAGGACCTCTACGAGCTGGCCCCCGAGGAGCACGCCGAGCTGCCGCAGGTCCCGACCTCCCTCCCGGCCGTCCTGGAGGCGCTGGAGGAGGACAACGAGTACCTGCAGGCGGGCGGCGTCTTCACGTCCGACCTGATCGAGACGTGGATCGACTTCAAGCGGGAGAAGGAGATCGCCCCGATGCAGCTCCGGCCGCACCCGCACGAGTTCGAGCTGTACTTCGACGTGTGATCCGGTCCGGCGGGCCGGGCGGCGGGGGCGGTTGCCGTTCCGCTGTCCGGCCCGTACGCGTTCCGGGGTGACATCGGCCGTTTTCTTCCGGCTCGGGCGCAACTCCAGCCCCACGGGTTCCGCGACGCGGCGTCACGCGGGATGCTGGTGCCCATGACGCGTACCCTCACCGCCGCGGCCGGTATAGCCGTTGCCGCGGCCCTCATCCTCAGTGGCTGCAGCTCCGACGGCGGAGACGAGCCGGAGAACGACGAGCAGACCGCCGGGGAGGCGGCGGCGCTCGAAGAAGCCGTCCGAACCTTCACGGACGTCTACTTCACCGACCCACCGGCCGCCTACCGGATGCTCTCCGAGCGCTGCGCCGACCTGACCGACGAGGAGACCTACACGGCGGAGCTGGAGGGGTTCGCCGCCGCCTACGGGGAGGTCTCCGTCGAGACGTTCAGCGTGGACGAGATCGACGGGGACTCCGCGCTCGTCACGTACACCATCGGGGACCCGATGATCGACGGCGGTCTCGTCGGCCAGCCCTGGGTCCGTGAGGACGGCGAGTGGCGTTACGACGCCTGCTGACCGGCTCTCCCGTGGCCTCCGCCCGGCCTTCCGGCGGAGGCCACGGGCCGGGTGACCGGGCGTCGGCGCCATGACGCGTTCCCGTTGTCCCGCCGCGTGACTCCGCGCCCCCGCGCGTTCGGCACGGGGGCGCGGGGACCTCACTCCCAGTCCGGCGGGCGCTCCCCGGCGGTGAGGTCGAGTGCGATGCCGAAGTCCTCGCCGGTGGTGGCCGCGCTGATCAGCGCGGTGAGCGGGCCGCAGTTCTCCAGCGGGGCGATGTCGTAGGTGCCGACCAGATGACCGCCCGTCTCCGGGTCGAAGGGCTGGTCCTCGGGTGACCACAGCTCGATGAGGGACGGCTCCGAGGCCCGGCAGTCCTCGCCGCCGCCGACGGGGAGGCCGAGGATCTCGATCGAGGGAATCCGGATCTCCGTCGGTGTGCTCCCGGCGAGCCGCCCGCCGGTGAACGTGCCGGTGGTCGTGCCGGTGTCGAACTCCGCGTGGGCCGTGACCGGCAGGATCCCGAACGCCGTCAGGGTGGCCGTGGTGGGCCGCAGCAGGGACTCGCCCCGGGCCGTGCCCGCCGCGTCGTCGAAGTCCAGCTCGATGTGGCCGCTCAGTGGCTCCCCCTCCTCGCCGGGACGCAGGTGCACGGAGCCGTCGATGTCGTACCCACGGGTGGACGGAGCGGGCTCGCCGCCGCCCCCGCCCGGGTCGTCGGCGTGGACGATGACCCAGCGCGCCAGTCGGCTGTCCTGGCCCGGGGCCAGGACGCAGGAGATACCGGCGGGGTCTCCCGCCACGGGGTAGCCGCCGGTGTCGAGCAGGCCCACGCTCAGATGGATGTCACCGATGGTGACGTCCCCCTCCCCGCCGCTGGCGAACGTCAGGGAGGGCATCTCCCCGCCGGCCTCGACGGAGAAGCCGTCGGCGGGCGGCTCGGCCGTCAGGGGGAGTTCGAGGGGGAGGGTGATGTCCGGGACCGTGACGGTGGCGGTCAGCCCGCCCGTACCCTCCCCGAATCCGCCGATCCCCTGCTCGCGCAACGCCTGCCGCGTGGCGGCGTCGAGCGTCCACCGCGTTCCGACCGTGACCTGGGGAGTCGGCTCCCCGATCACGAACAACTCCGGTACGTCCGCGGTGACCTCGACGCTGACGGACCTCTCGCCCACCCGGGGCAGGTCGCACGTGTAGTCGAGCGTCAGCTCAGTCGGCTCGGCGGACGCGGGCGTGCCCGCCAGCGCCACGAGTCCCCAACCGGCCAGGGCGGTCACCGCCACCGCCGCCCGCAGCCGCTTCGTCCGTCTCTTCCTCCGAGCTTCCATCAGCTCTCCCTCCCCTTGGGTACGCGGCAAGCTAGGCGGGGCGCGGGGGCCGGTCAAGACGCGTCGCGGCGTTCTCGAAAGCCCGGAGCAATGGCTGACCCGGATA
>NZ_JBPQTQ010000225.1:0-4343 GCF_051386415.1 Streptomyces sp. URMC 129 | reverse complement strand
GCCCTGGCCTGTCCCGTGCCGGCTGGGGTGGCGGCTGTCAGCGGTCGGAGGGGACCTCGTCGACCACTCGGAGCCACACGGTGGTGTCCGCCGGGAGCTGCCCCTGCTCCAGGGGATGGGAGGCGTGGAGGATCTCGGTGCCGGGTGGCAGGGGAACCGGGTGCGCCGAGGTGTTGGTCACGTTGATCACGTCGCCGCGCCGGAAGGCGAGGACGCCGTCGAGTCCCTCTTCTTCCCGGAACTCGTCATCCGTTCCTCTACCGCGCCCGCCCCCACCGCGTGACGCCCGCGTCCCTGCGCGGGGGCGCCATCTCCGGGTACCGCGGCAGCTGCCCGACCGGCTGACCCGGCCCGGCGCCCCCTGCCCCGGCCCGGGAGGGCCGGGAGGCGCCGATGGCGGGGGTCAGTCGAGGAGTTGCCACAACTGGACGGTGGCGTCCGCGGCGGAGGCGGCGAGGAGCGTGCCGTCGGGGCTGAAGGCCACCGAGGTGACCGCGGCGGGGTGGTCGATCCGCAGCAGTTCCTCGCCGGTCCTGGCCGACAGGATCCGGGCCATGCCGTCCGTTCCGGCGGTGGCCAGCATGTCGCGGCGCGGGCCGTAGGCCAGGCTCACGACTCCCCTGAGCGTCTCCGGGCCGGGCAGGCGGCTGCCGGTCCGCGGGTTCCAGAGGTGGACCCGTCCGCCGGGGCGCGGGGAGGAGAGGCGTACGGTCGCCAGGGTGGTCCCGTCCGGGCCGAAGCTCAGCTCCGGGATCGTGACCGCGCGGGAGATCCTGATCCTGAGGAGCTGCGCGGGGCGGTCGCCGGTCACGTCGTAGATCCGGACCTTGCCGCCGTCGCCGATCGCCATCAGGGTCCCGTCCGGGCTGAACGCGGGGGTGCCGCGCCAGACGCCCCTGGGCTGCTCCGACCGCCGGATCGTCTCGTCGTAGGGGTGTCCGGTCCCGGGGTCGCGCAGCCGGACGACGCGGTCGGCGTCCGCGGTGGCCAGCAGCCTGCCGTCCGGGCTGAACACGGGAGCGCCCACCGTCGCCCGCTGGGCGACGCTCCGCAGCTCCCGGCCGTCGGCGATGGCGAAGAAGCGCAGGGTCCCGTCCCGGCCGGCCACCACCAGGTGCTGCCCGTCGGGGTGGAAGGCCGCCGTGGCCTCGTCCGCGACCACGCTGTCCGGGGGCCCGGCGAGCTGCTCCCGGCCCGTCAGGTCCGTGACGCGGAGGGGGACCTCGTCGCCGGTGAGGAGGAGCTGGGTGCCGCTGGGAGAGAAGGCGACGTCGACCGGGCCCTGGACCGGGAACGTCCGCAGGTGCCGGGCGCCCGGCGTCTTCGGCGTCCCGCCGGGCGAGGGTGCGGGCGCCAGCAGGGTCCTGGTGTCCGCGTCCGGGTCGGTGCGGCCGGCCGCGCGGACGGGGCCGCCCAGCAGGGTGGGGGTGTAGCCGGGCGCGGGCGCGGCGGCGACGCGTCCTTCCAGCCGCCGCAGCTCGTCGGCGACGTCCTCGGCGGACGCGTACCGCTCGGCGGGATCCTTCCGCAGCAGCCGGAGGACCACCACGTCCCACCCGGCCGGGACCCCGGGGGCGACGGTGCTGGGCGCGGGCGGTGTCTCGGTCAGATGTGCCGTGAGGTACCCGACCGACTCGGGAGCGCTGAACGGGAGACGGCCGGTGATCATCTCGTGGAGCACGCAGCCCAGCGCGTAGAGGTCGCTGCCCGGTTCGGGCACTCCTCGGGCCTGCTCCGGCGCCATGTACTGCGGGGTGCCGACCATGAACCCGGTCCGGGTCAGCCGGTCCCCGGTGACCGACGCGTCGGCGGCGCGCGCGATGCCGAAGTCGAGCACCTTCACCGTGCGCGCCGGGCCGGAGCCGACGACGAGGAGGTTGGCGGGTTTGATGTCGCGGTGCAGAACGCCCCCGGCGTGTGCCTCCGCGAGCGCGTCGCAGACCTGGGCACCCCAGCGGGCCGCGTCCGGTGGCGCCACGGGGCCGTCGCGGAGCACGGCGTCCAGGCCCTGGCCGCGCAGCAGTTCCATGACGAGGAACGGCGTGGTGCCCTCCGCGCCCTCGGCCTCGCCCAGATCGTGGACGGTGATGATGTTGGGGTGCTGGAGGCGGGCCGTGATCCGGGCCTCCCGCAGGAACCGGGCCCGCGCCTCGTCGCCGCCGCTGCCCCCGCCGGCGAGCACCGAGATGAGCTTGACCGCGACATCGCGCCCGAGCCGCTCGTCGTGGGCCTTCCACACCTGCCCCATGCCGCCCTGGCCGAGCAGCCCCACGAGCCGGTACCGGTCCGCCAATATCTCGTCCGGCATCACAACGTCCTCTTCTCGGCACCGACTTCCCCTCGGCCCGCATCCTAGGCCCACACGGCCGCGGCGAGGCGTCTCGCCCGTTCACCGGGGGGGGCGGGTGTTTTCCGGCTCCGGCCCGTCCGGCGAGGCCGTGGACACCGGTGACCATGCCGTCCTGACCGACGACCGGGACGCCGGGTCCTCAACGTGCCGGTCACGGAGACGGCCGAGAAGGTTCCGCGCGCCTTCTCACCACGGCCGGTGGTGAACCGGCCCATCCGGGCCGACGGCGGACCGTTCATCCACGGCGTCCTCTCAACGCCACGCCGGACGGCACCGGTTGGCCTGCTCGGGCCAGCCGCCGGCGGCCACCACCTCGCGGGCGATGTCCGCGACGGCGCGGCCGTCCGTCGCCACCCGCACGGTGCCCGGGGCGGCCCGCTGGTCCAGGAGCCGTGCCTTGCGCACGCTGCCCTCCCATTCGCGCTCCAGCTCCGAGCCCAGCTCCCGGCCCGCCAGCCGCTCGCGGGCGGTGGTGTCGGACGCGGTGAGCAGGATCCGCGCGATCCGCACCCCCGCACCCATGGCCCGCTCGAACATGCCCGTCGCCTCGGGCAGGACGCTCAGCGTGTTTGTATAGATCAGGCGGCGACAGCCGAGCCGGGCGAAGTTCGCCCACACGGCGGTCAGATTGTTCTCGGTGATCTCCGAGCGGTCGGGATCCCCCGCCGGGGCCGGATGCACCTGTCCCATGAAGTCGCCCTCGACGACCGCGTGAGCGACCGACGCGGCGCGCAGCAGCGCCGAGACCTCCCATGCCACCGTCGTCTTGCCGACGCCGGCCCGTCCGCCGATGAGCAGTACGTCCGCGTGATCCATGGGAGCAGCGTGCCCGTTCCGGGCCGTCCCACGCGCTCCGCCGCCGACGACCGGCGGTGTTCCCGGCGACTCCTCCGGGGGCGAATACCGGGCGCGTCTGCGCTTCCCGTGATTCTCCCTGCCCGGGTGGCCGGATTCCGCATTTCATCTCGTGTGATTACCCGGTGACCGGCGCGAGACGCTACGGTGCCCATGCGCGGGGCCCCGGCGGTTGACAGCCTTGATCCGGGGCCCTGCCCGTTCATTCGAGAACCGAGAGAGAACACCAGTGCACGAACGCAATTCCGAGCCCGGCCCCGTGGGGCCCGGCTCATCCCGTGACGTTAGCAGCGCTCCCGGAGAAGAGAGGAACCGCGTGCGGCGGACGGCATCGCGCCCGCCAGGGCGGGGTCACTTCTCCGCCCGCCTCCGGGGCGGCCTGCCGAACCCGGCGGGACCCTCTCGTCCGATACCCGGCCGACGGGGCCAGAGGAGCCCTGCGACCTGCGTGTTTTCCCTCCCCGTGGATCCGCCGACCGCAGTCGGCGGCCCCGTCGGCACGCCCCGGGCACGCCGCGCGCCGACGGCGTCGTCGCGTCGGCGGAAACCGGATACGCGGCAGAATCAAGCCTTTTTCTCGCGCCACGTGTCGTGAGCACAAGCAGGTGTCGGGAGAGAAAAGCGGGGAGGAACGTTGACGGCGGCCGAAATGCCTGCCGAGAGGGAGTGCCGGTTATGCGGAAAGCCGGTTCCGCAGAACGTGCGCGGCAGGCCCAAGCTGTACTGCGATGTGGTGTGCCGACGACGCGCCGCGCGGCTACGGGGACAAATCAAGGAAAAGGAGCCGTTGCCGGGCATGCGCCAGGGAAAGTCGGTCGCCAGGGATCTGGTGGCGCTGGCCCATCGCCTGCTGGCGGCGGAGGAAGAGGAGCGGGATCTGGCGGACTTGCTGAAGCTGACCCGCGGTCTGTCCCGGGGGCTGGAGGCGTTCCAGGCGGCGGCGGTGCAGGACGCCCGTGACGAGGGGGCGACCTGGAGCGACGTGGCCCGGGCGGCGGCGCTCGGCTCGGCGACGGCCCGCGCCCGCTGGCCGTCCGGGGAGGTCGCGCGCCGCCTGAAGAACTGGGAGGCGGAGATGGGCCATTCCCCGGACCCGGCCCGGCAGCGGCGGGAGGTTCCGGGGAGGGCCATGGGGAGG
>NZ_JBPQTQ010000224.1:0-4414 GCF_051386415.1 Streptomyces sp. URMC 129 | reverse complement strand
CATGCGCGTTCGTCCCACTGATCCCGAACGACGACACACCCGCCCGCCGCCGACGCCCCGACTCCCGCACCCAGGGCATCGCCTCCGTGAGGAGGCGGACGGCTCCGGCGGACCAGTCGATGTGCGGGGAGGGCTCGTTGACGTGGAGGGTGCGCGGCAGGACGCCGTGGCGCATCGCCATGACCATCTTGATGATGCCGCCGACACCGGCGGCGGCCTGGGCGTGCCCGATGTTCGACTTCAACGAGCCCAGCCACAGGGGGCGTTCGGCCGGGCGGCCCTGGCCGTAGGTGGCGAGCAGCGCCTGGGCCTCGATCGGGTCGCCCAGCGTCGTGCCGGTGCCGTGCGCCTCGACCGCGTCCACATCCGCCGCCGACAGGCCCGCGTTGGCCAATGCCTGCTGGATGACGCGTTCCTGGGCGGGGCCGCTGGGCGCGGTCAGCCCGTTGGACGCGCCGTCCTGATTGATCGCCGTGCCGCGCACCACCGCCAGCACGCGGTGACCGCGCCGCCGCGCATCCGACAACCGCTCCAGCAACAGCATCCCCACCCCCTCGGCGACGCCGAAGCCGTCCGCCGCCGCCGAGAACGCCTTGCACCGACCGTCCGGGGCCAGGGCACGCTGCCGGCTCATCTCCACGAACAGGCCCATGGTCGGCATCACGGTGGCGCCGCCGGTCAGGGCCATTTCGCATTCGCCCGTGCGCAGGGCCTGGACGGCCAGGTGGAGGGCGACGAGCGATGACGAGCAGGCGGTGCCGACTGTCACGGCGGGTCCGGCGAGGCCGAGGGTGTAGGCGATGCGGCCGGACGCGACGCTGGTGTTGTTGCCGGTGACGAGGTAACCCTCCAGCTCCTGGCCTGGTTTCTCCATGCGGGGGCCGTAGTCCTGGGAGAGGACGCCGAGGAACGTGCCGGTGCGGCTGCCGCGCACGGCGGCCGGGCTGATGCCCGCCCGCTCGAACACCTCCCACGCCGTCTCCAGCAGCAACCGCTGCTGCGGCTCCATCGCCAGCGCCTCACGCGGCGAAATCCCGAAGAACTCCGCGTCGAATCCCGCGGCCTCCGGCAGCAGCGCGGCCTCGCGCTGGTAGTACCGCCCCGAGACCGCCGGATCCGGATCATAGAGACCGTCCACGTCCCAGCCACGATCGGCGGGCAACGGCCCCACCGCGTCGGTGCCGTCGGCGACGATGCTCCAGAGCCGTTCCGGGCTGTCGGCCCGGCCGGGGAAGCGGCAGCTCATGCCGACGATGGCGATCGGCTCGGAGTCCCTGGCCTCCACGTCGCGCAGCCGCCGCCGGGTCTGCTTGAGGTCGGTGGTGACGCGCTTGAGGTAGTCGAGGAGTTTCCGCTCGCCGGGCTGGTCGCCGCGCTGGTCGCGGAGTTCGGGGGTGCCCTGCTGGTTCTGGTCGTCTCGCATGTCGTGTGTACCCACCCTCGGAACGCTCACTGGGCTTCGAGTTCCTGATCCACCAGGTCGAAGATGTCGTCGATGGTTGCCGTGTTGAGCCGCTGGTCGGTGTCGTTCTCGGTGTCGCGGTCGAGCCTGGCCAGGACGGTGCGCAGGCGGGTGCGGACGCGGTTCAGGACGGCGGTGTCGTGTGCTCCGATGCCGTCGAGGACGGTTTCCAGCCGGTCGATGTCGTGAAAGACGGCGGTCGGCGCGGAGGCGGAGGCCGGTGCGGTCCCGTCCGATGCCGGGGCCGGGGCCGGTGGCGGTGACGCGAGGTGGTGGTGCAGCCGCTCCGCCATGGCGACGGGCGTCGGGCAGTCGAACGTGAGGGTCGCGGGCAGCCGCAGCCCGGTCGCGGTGCCGAGGCGGTTGCGCAGGTCCACCGACATCAGCGAGTCGAAGCCGGCCGCCTTGAACTCCCGGTCGCGCGGGATGTGATGAGGCCCGGTGAAGCCCAGCACCGCGGCGGCGTGGGTGCGGACGAGATCGAGCAGGAGGCGTTCCTGCTGGGGCCGGGCGAGTCCGGCGAGGCGTTGCCTGAGCGCCGCGGCATCTGCCGGTCCGACGGCGCTCGCGACGCCGGTGGTGGCGCGTGCGGCGTGCGGCGCGGACGGCGGCCGGACGACATCGCGCAGGATCGGGTGAACGACCGCGCCGGGGCCCGGAGTCGTGAAGCGGGCCGCGAGGGTGACGGCGTCGGACGAGGCCAGGGCCGCGTCGAACAGGGCCAGCCCTTCCGCCGCGTCGAAAGGCTCCATGCCGGACTGGGCCAGGCGGGCCACGTCGGTGGCGTCCAACTGGGTGGCCATGCCGAGGCCGTTCCACAGCCCCCAGGCGATCGAGGTGACGGGCAGCCCGTCCGCGCGCCACCGTTGGGCCGCCGCGTCCACCCAGGCGTTGGCGGCGGAGTAGTTGCCCTGACCGCCGTTGGTGAAGGTCGCGGCACAGGAGGAGAAGAGGACGAAGGCGGAGAGGTCGAGATGCCGGGTCAGTTCGTGAAGGTGGAGGGTCGCGTCGGCCTTCGGTGTCAGCACGTGCGACAGCCGCGCTGGGGTGAGGGCTTCGGTGACGCCGTCGTCGCGCACTCCGGCGGTGTGGATGACGGCGGCCGGGGGGTGGGCCGCGAGGAGCCGCGCCAGGGCCTCGCGATCGGCGGTGTCGCAGGCCGCGATGGTGATCTCGGCGCCGTGGGCGGTGAGTTCGTCGCGCAGCGCGTCGGCGCCCTCGGCATCGGGGCCGCGTCGGCTGACCAGCAGCAGGCGCCGCGCGCCGTGCTCGGTCACCACGTGCCGCGCCACGAGGGCGCCGAGCCCGCCCGTGCCACCGGTGATCAGGACGGTGCCCGCGCGCGGGATGCTCCGCTCCGCACCGGCCGGGTCCGCCGCCGGCGCGCGTTCCAGACGCGGCACGTACGCGGTGCCCCGGCGTAGCGCCATCTGCGGTTCGCCGTCCGCGAGATGGCCGATCAGTGCGGACCACGCGTCGTCACCGCCACCGCCACCGTCACCGCCACCGCCACCGCCGCTGTCTCCGTCGAGGTCGACCAGCACGAACCGTCCCGGGTGCTCCGACTGCGCGGACCGCACCAGCCCCCAGACGGCGGCCTGTGCGAGGTCGTCCGGCCGTTCGCCGGGCGCGGCGGCGACCGCGCCGCGCGTGGTGAGGACCAGCCGGGTGGCGGTGAGCCGTTCGTCGGCGAGCCAGGCCCGCAGCAGGTCCAGGGTGTGTGCGGTCGCCGCGTGGACGTGCGGCGCGTCGTTCCCGCCCGGGGGGAGGGAAACGACGACCGTGTCGGGCGGTGCGGCGCCCGCGTCGAGGGCGGCGGTCAACGAGGCCAGGTCGTCGTGCCGTTCGACGCGCTCCCCGGTGGCAGGGGAAGCGGTGGTGGCAGGGGTCCAGGTCACGCGGTGCAGGGCGGCGGCGGTCCGTTCCTGCCCGATGCCGGTGGGCAGCGGTCGCAGGCGCAGGGCCGCGGCGCGGATGACGGGCCGCCCGGCCGCGTCGGTGGCGTCGAGGGACACCGTGTCGTCGCCGCAACGGGCCAGCCGTACCCGGAGGTTGGTCGCCCCGGCGGCGAGGAGCCGGGTGCCGCTCCAGGAGAACAGCATGCGCCCCCGGCCGGTGTCCGGCAGCAGGCCGCCGACAACGACGCCGTGCAGCGCGGCGTCCAGGAGCACGGGGTGGATCCCGAACCCGGCCACGTCCGTTGCCTCGTCCAGCGCCACGTCGGCGAACACCTCGCCGTCGCCCTGCCACAGGCCGCGCAGGCACTGGAACGCGGGGCCGTAGTCGATGCCCTGGGCGATGTGGCGGGCGTAGCAGTCCTCCACGGGAACGGGCCGCGCGCCGGGGGGCGGCCAGGCGCCGGGGGCGGTGTCCGGGGCGGGTGGCGTGGGGTCGGCCGTCTCCGGGGTGAGTGTTCCGGACCCGTGCTCGGTCCACGGTTCGCCGGTGGCGGCGTCGTCCGGGCGTGAGTGGATGCGCACCGGCCGGCGGCCGGACGCGTCGGCGGGGCCGATGCCGACCTGCACGTGGTGCGCGGCGCCTTCGGCCAGCACCAGCGGTGCCGACAGGGTGAGTTCCTCCACGCCGTCGCATCCCAGGTCCGCGGCGGCGCGCAGCGCGAGGTCGAGGTGGGCGGCGCCGGGGACGACGACGGTGCCCTTGATCCGGTGGTCGGCCAGCCAGGGGTGGTCGGCCGGTGAGAGCCGTCCGGTCCACACGGTTCCGGCGCCGTCCGGGAGCGGGACGGCCGCCGCCAGCAGCGGGTGGCCGGTGTGCCGGAGGCCGACGCCCGCCGGGTCGTGGGCCGGGGTGCCGGTGAGCCAGTAGCGGCGGTGCTGGAAGGGGTAGGTGGGCAGGTCGGCGGGCCGGGTGGTCGAACCGGTCATCAGTGACGGCCAGTCGACGTCGGTCCCGGCCGCGTGGGCCTCGCCCAGGGAGAGCAGGAACCGCCTG
>NZ_JBPQTQ010000223.1:0-4544 GCF_051386415.1 Streptomyces sp. URMC 129 | reverse complement strand
TCTCTCGGTGGTTTCTCGGCCGTCGCGCGGCGGAGACCGCCGCCCGGCAGGCTCTAGGCTCGGGGCATGACCGACACGGGGGTCCGGGAGAGGTGGGAGGACCGCTGGCTGCTGCCCGGCGAGCTGCTGTCCGGCGCGGACGGGCGGGGAGCGCCCGGCGGGGGCGCACGGCGGCGCACGGGGCGCGACTGGGCCGTCGACATCCTGCTGTTCCTGTGGTCGGTCGGCATGTGGGTCGTGCTCACCGTCACCCTGCCCGAGCGGGACTACCTGCCGCGGTGGATCGTCCTCGCCGACCCGCCGCTGGGCGCGCTCTCCTGCCTCGCGGTGTGGTGGCGCCGCCGCTGCCCGCTCAGCCTGGCCCTCGCCCTGATCCCGGTCGGCGCCGTCAGCAGCTCGGGCTTCGGCGCGCTCACCGTGGCGATCCTCAACCTCGGGCTGCGCGTGCCGTGGCGCACCGGCGCGCTGGTCATGGGGCTGCACCTCGCCGCCGCCCTGCCGTACCTGCTGGTGTACAGCCTCCCGCACGAGGGCGGCTGGACGACGATCGCCTTCATCGCCGCGTACTACCTGTTCTTCTTCTCCTGGGGCGCCGGGATGCGCGTGCGGCGCCAGCTGGTGGTCCGGCTGCGCGAGGACGCCGAGCGGGAGCGCGCCGAGCACGCCCGGCGGCTGGCCGACGCGCGGCGCGGCGAGCGCGAGGCCATCGCCCGCGAGATGCACGACGTGCTGGCCCACCGGATCTCGCTGCTGTCCGTCCACGCGGGCGCCCTGGCGTACCGGACGGACCGGTCGGCGGCCGGCGCCAAGCCGCTGACGCCCGGGGAGATCAGCGACAGCGCCCAGGTCATCAGGGACACCGCGCACCAGGCCCTGGAGGAGCTGCGCGAGGTGCTGACCGTGCTGCGCGGCCCCGACACCGCGGGCGGCCGGCCGCAGCCGGGCATCGGGGGCATCGGGGAGCTGGTGGCCGAGGCGGAACGGGCGGGGCAGCGGGTGGTCCTCCACCAGGAGTACGACCGCGCCGCCGCCGCCGACGGGCTGCGCGGCCCGGTGCAGCGCACGGCCTACCGGGTCGTCCAGGAGGGGCTGACCAACGCCCGCAAGCACGCCCCCGGCGCCGAGGTCACCGTCCGGGTCTCCGGCGCGCCGGGCGAGGGGCTCACCGTTCAGGTGCGCAACGACCTGCCCGCCGGCGCCTCACCGGCCGTGATTCCCGGTGCCGGCGCGGGCCTGGCCGGGCTGGAGGAGCGCGCCGCGCTGGACGGCGGCAGCCTGCGGCACGGCATCAGCGACACGGCGTTCGAGCTGGTGGCGACCCTGCCATGGGGCCCCGCCGGGCAAGGGCGGGCCCCCGACGCTCAGCAGGCGCCCCCGCACTGACAGGCGGAGCCGGACTGGCAGCCGCAGCCGCACCCGGAACCGCACCCGCAGCCGCTCAGCAGCGGCAGAGGACGACGGTCACGCGGGGACACGGGAGCGGGGGCGGATATCGGGGTGGGAGAGGCGGGTGAGGCAGCCATGAATTCCTCCTCGACAGGGGATGTACCGCTGCCCATGGACGCCCACCCCGCGCCATGCGTCAACCAGCGCGGAAACGGCGCGTGGGAGCACGGACCGGCGGCCGGGGGGCGCAGGCTCAGACCGAGGCCTCGGGCTCGGGGGTGAACTCGTCCGCGTGCTCGCCCGTCACCAGGTACACCACCCGGCGGGCGATCGACACCGCGTGGTCGGCGAACCGCTCGTAGTAGCGGCCCAGCAGGGTCACGTCCACGGCCGTCTCGATGCCGTGGTTCCACCGGTCGTCCAGCAGGTGGCTGAAGAGCGTCCGGTGCAGGGAGTCCATCTCGTCGTCGTCCTGCTCCAGCTGCATTGCCAGGTCGACGTCCTTCGTCAGCAGCACCTCGGTGGCCTTCGCCATCAGCCGCTGCGCGAGCTGTCCCATCTCCAGGATCGTGGCCGTCAGGTCGCGCGGCACGGCCGAGTCCGGGAAGCGCAGTCTGGCCACCTTCGCGACGTGCTGCGCCAGGTCGCCACAGCGCTCCAGGTCGGCGCTCATCCGCAGCGACATCACCACGATGCGCAGGTCGGTGGCGACCGGCTGCTGCCGCGCGAGCAGCGCCACCGCCGCGTTCTCCAGGTCGCGCTGCATGTCGTCGACCTTCTCGTCGGCGGCTATCACGCTCTCCGCGAGCTTCAGATCCGCGTCCAGCATCGCGGTCGTCGCCCGGCCTATCGCCGAGCCGACGAACCGGGCCATCTCCACCAGGCTGTCGCTGATCGCGTCGAGCTCTTCGTGGTATGCGTCACGCATGACTGTCCTTCCTCACTGCCGGCGCCGTTCGTGTCGTCCATAAGCTCTGTCCGCAAAGCAGCCGCTTCCGCCCCGTCAAGTGAATCATCGCTGTCAGCAAGGTGAACTCTCGCGGGCGTCCGGACGAGCATCTTCAGTCACGTCTGTGGCCTGCGGGCACGGCCCGCATAACCTGAGGATATGGACGTGAACGCGGCGGTCGCCGCCGTGGCAGCGGTAGCCGGTATGTGCACCGGCGCCATCGCCATGCTGGCATTCCGTCTGAGCGAGCGCGAGCGTACGCGTCCCCTCCGCGCCGGGCACGCGGCGGACGGGGCGCTTCCGCCCGGTGTGGACACGGTCCTGTCCGTGCTCCGCTCCTCCGCCGTGGTGCTGGACGAGCGGGACGACGTGATGAAGGCCAGCTCGGCGGCGTACGCCCTGGGCCTGGTCCGCGGCGGCCGGCTGGCCGTGGAGCCGATGCTGGCGATGGTGCGCGACACCCGCCGCGACGGCGAGATACGGGAGATGGAGCTCGACCTGCCCCGGCGCGGCCGGGGCCTGGGCCGCGCCGACGTGCTGGCGGTCTCCGCCCGCTCCGCGCCGCTGGGCTCCCGGCTGGTGCTGCTGCTGGTGGAGGACCTGACGGAGGCCCGCCGCATCGAGGCGGTCCGGCGCGACTTCGTCGCCAACGTGAGCCACGAGCTGAAGACCCCGGCCGGCGCGCTGTCGCTGCTGTCCGAGGCCGTCCTCGACGCGGCCGACGACCCCGAGGCCGTCACCCGCTTCGCGGGCCGCATGCAGAACGAGGCCACCCGGCTGACCAACCTCATCCAGGAGCTGATCGACCTCTCCCGGGTGCAGGACAACGACATGCTCACGCAGGCCGAGCTGGTGCCGGTCGAGGAGCTGGTGGTCGAGGCCATCGACCGCTGCCGCCAGCAGGCGAGCAGCAAGCAGATCACCATCGCCTCCGGCGGCACCGAGGGCCTGTCCGTCTGGGGCAACCGCGGCCAGCTCGCCGCGGCCCTCGGCAACCTGGTGGAGAACGCGGTGAACTACAGCCCGCCCCACACCCGGGTCGCCATCGCGGGTTCCCAGGTCCCCTCCCCGGGCGGCGACCTGATCGAGATCGCCGTCACCGACCAGGGCATCGGCATCCCCGAGACCGACCGGGAGCGGATCTTCGAGCGGTTCTACCGCGTCGACCCCGCCCGCTCCCGCGCCACCGGGGGCACCGGCCTCGGGCTGGCGATCGTCAAGCACGTGGCCGCCTCGCACGGCGGGGAGGTCATGGTGTGGAGCGCCGAAGGCCAGGGCTCCACGTTCACCCTGCGGCTGCCCGAGCCGAGCAGCGCGCAGGAACGCCATCTGTCCGTCCGCAGGAAAAGGGACGGCCTCGGTGGCACGCTTCATGAACCGGCCGAGTTCGCCGACAGCGCCGAGACCGACGCCGTACCGGGTTCCCAGCCGCATCCCACCCGCACCAACGATCCTGCCCGGGAGGTCCTCCCGTGACCCGAGTGCTCGTCGTCGAGGACGAGGAGTCTTTCAGCGACGCTCTGTCGTACATGCTCCGCAAGGAGGGCTTCGAGGTCGCCACCGCGGCCACGGGGCCCGAGGGGCTGGACGAGTTCGAGCGCAACGGCGCCGACCTGGTACTGCTCGACCTCATGCTGCCGGGGCTGCCCGGCACCGAGGTCTGCCGCCAGTTGCGGGGCCGCTCCAACGTGCCGGTCATCATGGTGACCGCGAAGGACAGCGAGATCGACAAGGTGGTCGGTCTGGAGATAGGGGCCGACGACTACGTCACGAAGCCGTTCTCCTCGCGGGAGCTGGTGGCCCGCATCCGCGCGGTGCTCCGCCGGCGCGGGGAGTCCGAGGAGGAGAGCCCGGCCGCCCTGGAGGCCGGGCCGGTGCGGATGGACGTGGACCGGCACGTGGTCACCGTCTCCGGCCGCAAGGTGGACCTGCCCCTCAAGGAGTTCGACCTGCTGGCGATGCTGCTGCGCAACGCCGGCCGGGTGCTCACGCGGATGCAGCTCATCGACCGGGTCTGGGGTGCCGACTACGTCGGTGACACCAAGACACTGGACGTTCACGTGAAGCGGCTCCGCGCCAAGATCGAGCCCGACCCGGGAGCCCCGCGCTACCTGGTCACGGTGCGCGGGCTCGGCTACAAGTTCGAGCCGTAGGGCGCCGACGGGGGGGGGGGGGGGGGGGGGGGGGGGGGGGGGGGGGGGGGGGGGGG
>NZ_JBPQTQ010000222.1:0-4566 GCF_051386415.1 Streptomyces sp. URMC 129 | reverse complement strand
GTCAGTGATGGGTGTCAGGGTGATGAACAGGGCTCCTGACCAGGAGCTTCATGGCGCAGGGCGAAGAGTCAACACTCAGGGGACACACATGACGTCAGCTCAGGCAGGTCGGGCCTCTTCCTCGGTGCGGGGCCTCCTCTCTCACCCGAGGGGAGGACCGACGGTGCTGCGGATCGTGCTCGGCACGCATCTGCGGCGCCTGCGCGAGAGCTGCGGCATCACCCGGGAGGCCGCGGGCGACGCCATCAGGGGATCCCACGCCAAGATCAGCCGGCTCGAACTGGGCCGGGTGAGCGCCAAGGAGCGGGACATCGCCGACCTGCTGACGCTGTACGGCGTGGTCGACGAGACCCAGCGCGAGCAGTTCCTGGCACTGGCCCGGCAGGCGAGCAAGCCCGGCTGGTGGCAGCGGTACAGCGATGTGCTGCCGAGCTGGTTCGAGACGCTCATCGGTCTGGAGGAGGCCGCGTCGATGATCCGCACCTACGAGGTGCAGTTCATCCCGGGACTCCTCCAGACACCCGACTACGCCCGCGCCTGCATCCGGCTGGGCAACCCGCGGGCGTCGGACCGCCAGGTCGAACGCCGCGTCGAGCTGCGGATGGAGCGCCAGCAGCTCCTCGACAAGCCGCACGCGCCCAAGCTGTGGGCCGTCGTCGACGAGGCGGCGCTGCGCCGCCCGCTCGGCGGTCCGGAGGCGATGCGGACCCAGATCAAGAAGCTGCGCGAGCTGGCCGAGCGCCCCAACATAACCCTGCAGATAGCGCCGTTCCGGCTCGGCGGCCTCGCGGCGGCGGGCGGCCCGATCACCATCCTGCGCTTCCTGGAGCCGGATCTGCCCGACATCGTCTATCTGGAGCAGCTCAACAGCGCGCTCTACCTGGACAAGCGCGACGATGTCGAGGACTACCTCGCGGTGATGGACAGCTTGTGCGCCACGGCCGAACCGCACGGAAAGACCGCCGAGTTCCTCGACGGTCTGCGGTTCCTCGAAGGGCTCAAGCGCACCCTGTGACCCGGCGGTGCCGGACCGGACCGCGGCTGCGGACCGGTCCGGCCGCGCGGCGTCACGACTTGCGGGCCACGCCTCCGAACTCGATCCACTCATCGGTCAGTTGCTTCGGCCCCAGATCGGTGTCCGGGCGCCAGGTGCTGATCTCCACCAGGCCGGGATCGAGGATCTCGAAGCCCTCGAAGTACGTGCGGACCTCGTGCGCCTGACGCACCCGGCCCCAGTGCCCCCGCGTGCTCTCGTCCATGAAGTCCGTGATCCGCTTGCGCAGCGCGGCGTCCTCGCTGACGAGCTGATTGATCACCAGGAAGCTGCCGGACGGCAGCCGGTCCGCCACCCGCCGCACCAGGCCGGCCGGGTCGTCGGAGTCCGGGATGCAGTGCAGCACGGACACGAACAGCGCCGCGACCGGCTGATCGAGATCGATCAGCCGCTCCACCTCGGGATGACCGAAAATGGTCTCCGTGTCACGGAAGTCGGCCTGGATCACGGCCGTGTTCGTGTTCTCCTCCAGCAACGCCCGGCCGTGCGCGAGAACGATCGGATCGTTGTCGATGTAGACCACGCGGGCGTCCGGATCGATGCCCTGGGCGATCTGGTGGACGTTGTCCTGCGTGGGCAGGCCGGAGCCGTGGTCGATGAACTGCCGGATGCCGTAGTCACGGGCCAGGACGCGCACCACACGCTGCAGGAAACGGCGGTTGTTGATGGCGAGCGGGCGGGTGCTGGGCGCCGTCTCCTCGATCCTGGCCAACGCCTCCCGGTCCACCGCGTAGTTGTCCTTGCCCCCCAGGGCGTAGTCGTAGATCCGCGCCACGCTGGGCACGTTGATGTCGATCTCCTGCGCGACGCCGTCTCCGGCTCCGGTCTCGGCCATGCTGCCCTTCTCTCCCTGCGACGGCTCCCCGCCAAGCGGGCTTCACCGGGGCCGAATCTTTCCACCCCACAGGGGAGTTGAACGCCCGTTGGCCAGAAGTGACCGTGCGCGGCGGTCAGGCGGCCCGCCGCTCCAGCCAGGAGATCAGGTCGGCACGGACCTCGGCGCGGTTGGTCTCGTTGAGGATCTCGTGCCGGGCGCCCGGATAGGCCCGCCAGGTCAGCTCGCGCGTCCCCCGGTAGCGGAAGTCCTCCAGCAGTTCGTACACCAGCGTCATGCCCGCGTGGCACGGGTCCTGGTCACCGACCACGACGTGCACCGGCAGGTCGCGCGGGACACGGCCGAGCTGCTCCGGGTCGTTGATCTTCCGCACCCCCAGCACCCAGTCCAGGGACAGCCCCGCGCTGAACGCGAACCCGCAGCGCCCGTCCGCCACATACGCGTCGACCGCCACCGGGTCGCGGGACAGCCACTCGAAGCCGGTGCGGTACGGATACCGGTCGTTGAACGCGGCGAACAGGTCGGGCACGAAGTCGGACGGCGCGTCCCGCCCGCCCCGTTCGACCTCCTCCGCGAGCTGCCCGGCCGCCGTCTCCGGCTCGCAGCCCGGCAGGGAGCGGAACGTGCCGCTCAGGATCAGCCCGTCCAGACCCGTGCCGTGCTCCTGCGCGTAGTCACGGGCGAGATGGCTGCCCATGCCGTGCCCGAACAGCACGTGCGGCACCGCCGGTTCCCCCGGCATCGCGGCCCGGGCCCGCGCGCCGACCGCCCGCAGATCCTCCACCATCGCCCGCCAGCCGGAGCCGCGCGCCACCCCGAGCCCACCCGTGTGCCCGGCCGTGGCGCCGTGCCCGCGGTGGTCGGAGGCCACGACCGCGAAGCCGTGCCCGGTCAGATGCCGGGCGAACCCGTCGTAGCGCAGGGCGTGTTCGGCCGCTCCGTGGGCGATCTGCACCAGGGCGCGGGGGGCGCGGCCGGGCGGGAGCCAGATACGGGTGGCGATCGGGAGGCCGTCGGCCGCGATCGTGACGCCCGCCGTGCGCGGTGCGGGGGCCGGTGACCGCGCCATGCTGCTCACTCCTCCACTCCTCCACTCCTCGTTCCGGACCGGGCGGCTGCCGGGGCCCAGTATCGGACGCCGGGGCCGCCGTTCCCGGGCGGCGCGGCGGTACGCTCGCCGTATGTCCACCGCCGCGACCGCTGCCGCGACCACCGCCCGGACCACCGCCGGACCGACCTCAGCCGACCCGGCCGCCACCGGAGTGGGCCCGCTGCTGCGGGAGTGGCGTCAGCGGGCCGGGGTCAGCCAGCTCGATCTGGCCCTGCGCGCCGACTCCTCGGCGCGGCACATCAGCTTCATCGAGACCGGCAAGGCCCGGCCGAGCCGCGAGATGGTGCTGCGCCTGGCCGAGCACCTCGACGTCCCCGTGCGCGAGCGGAACGCGCTCCTGGTCGCCGCCGGTCACGCCCCGCACTACCCGGAGTCGCCGTTCGACTCGCCCGCGCTCGACGTACTGCGCCTGGGCCTGGACCGGCTGCTGGCCGGGTACGAGCCGTATCCGGCGCTGGTGGTGGACGGCTGCTACCGCGTCTGGGCGGCGAACCGCGGCATCGAGCTGATGCTCCGGGGCGTCGCGCCCGAGCTGCTGGCCCAGCCCCTCAACGCCATGCGGCTCACCCTCCACCCCGAGGGGCTGGCCCCCCGCATCCTCAACTTCCGCGAGTGGCGCGGGCATCTGCTGGACCAGATGCGCCGGCAGCTCGCGCTGCTGCGTTCGGCGCCGCTGCGCGAACTGTACGAGGAGGTGGCGGGATATCCGCTGCCCCCCGGCGGGGAGGAGCGGGCGGGGGAGAGCAGCCGGCTGGCCCTGCCGATGATCGTCGAGCACGAGGGCCGGCGGCTGTCGTTCCTGTCGACCATCGCGACGTTCAACACGCCGGTCGACGTCACGGTCTCCGAGCTGGCCCTGGAGACCTTCCTCCCGGCCGACCCGGAGACCGCGGACTTCCTGCGGCACCTCGCCTGACCCGCACCCCCGCGACGGGTCAGGCGTCCAAGGGGCAGTCGTCCACGGGCCGGGCGCCCACCGGTCAGGCGCGCGCGGCCCGCAGCGCCGCGTACTGCAGCGCCGCCAGCGCGGCCACCACCGCGGCCTGGGCCGGGATCCACACCGCACCCGCCGTGCTCGGGCCGAGGCCCAGCGCCAGCGAGCCCAGGCCGGCGACCACCCAGGCCGCGTTCGCCTCGATCACCAGACGGACCGGCAGCACCGGCGGCTCCGCCCGGGTGGCGAGCCACCCGACGCCACCCGCGAACACGAGCAGGAACGCCCCGATGCCCGCGACCAGCGCGGTGTCCAGCCCCAGCAGCCGCCCGAGCGGCCCGGCGGCGGCGAGGTAGGCGAGCGCGTTGCCACCGGTGACGACGGCGTCGAGGGCGAGCCACCGGCGGAGCCGGACGCGCGGCGGAACCGGGGTTGCGGTGGTGGTGGTCCGGAAGGTCAGCGCGGACATGGTCATCAGCTCCTCGTCGGGGACGGGGTTCGTCGGTGCCACCACGATGGCCCGGCGGACCGCCACCGGTCGATGACGTCGGAGGTCATGGCGGACCACGGGACCGGCCCCGCCGCGCCCCGATGCCCCGGCGGCCGTGCCACGACACCCCCCCGGCCAGTCC
>NZ_JBPQTQ010000221.1:0-4595 GCF_051386415.1 Streptomyces sp. URMC 129 | reverse complement strand
TCGGCGACGTCCTGCGGTTCCGGGTCGGCCGGCCGTACGACGACACGGTCCCGGACCCGACCCTGGAGCTCTACCAGTCGGTCGTCGCGGGCGACTGCCTCAACAACTGGATGATCTCGGAGACCGACTGGGTCAGCGACACCCCGGACGTCGTCCCCTGCGACGACGACGGCGCCGGCGTGTGGGTGTCGCAGACGTCGGACACGACGAGCGCCTGCCCCGTGGACGCGGGCCGTTCCTACCTCTCCTACAGCGCCGGCTACGAGACCGTCGCGCTCTGCGTCACCCGCCAGTTCGAGGTCGGACAGTGCTTCCTGGGCATGGCGGACGGCACCGCCAACCTCATGAGCTGGGTCGACTGCGCGCAGGGCGTCCCGGCCCCCTACAGCCTCACCTACAACGTCACCGGGGTCTACTCGGCCCCCGCGACCGTCCAGGGCGACGAGTGCCGTCAGTCGGCCGGGGACCAGAACAGCTACTACTGGTGGACCGTGGACGACAACACGGTCCTGCTCTGCGCCGTGGTCTACAACGGCTAGCCGACGGGGGAGACATGAGCCAGCCCTGGCAGCAACAGACGCAGTCCGCAGCCGGATTCGGCCACCCCGGATTCGGCCAGCCGTATCCGTACCAGCCCGGCACGGCCCCGCCCGTGCCGCCACCGCCCGCCCGCCGGACCTCGCCGGGCCCGGCGATCGCCCTGACCGCCGCCGTCGCGGTCGCGGCCCTCCTGCTGTACGGCTTCCTCACCGGCATGGTCGTCGACCTGGACGCGCTGGTCGAAGAAGCGATCCGTACCGGCGACTCCGAGCTCGACATCGCCCAACTGACCTGGCTCGCCGCGGCGGTGGGCGCACTCGTCGGCCTCCCGGCCGCGAAGCTCGCACCCGGCCGGCCGGGCCTGTACTGGCTCGCCGGCGTCCTCGCGCTGGCGGCGATGCTGCTGGGCGAGACCTTCGCGACCGCCGTCCTCGCCGCCGAGGCGTCGGACGGCGCGGAGAGCGCGTTCGAGCTGTTCTTCGACGACTTCTCCGACCTGTGGGAGTCCTGGACGGAGAACGCCCACGGCCTCACCTGGCCGCTGGTGGCCCTGGCCCCGGCCGGCGCCGTCCTCACCGGCTACCTCCTCGGCCACCCCCGGAAGCCTTGAAACCTCACGGCGCACCGGCCAGGCTGAGGCCATGCCCAAGACCGTACTGATCACCGGATGCAGCGGAGGGATCGGACTGGCCACGGCCGTGGCGGCCCACGCCCGCGGCCACCGGGTCTTCGCCACGATGCGCGACCCCGCCCGCCGGCCGGCCGCCCTGGGCACCGCCGTCGAGACCCTCCCGCTGGACGTGACCGATCCCGCGTCGGTGCGGGACTGCGTCGACTCCGTGCTGAAGGCGACCGACGGCCGCCTCGACGCCGTGATCAACAACGCGGGCACCGCCTCGGCCGGATTCTTCGAGGACACCCCGGACGAAGAGGTCCGGCGGGTGATGGACACCAACTTCCACGGCGCCCTCGCCGTCACCCGCGCCGTCCTCCCGGCCATGCGCGCCCGCCGCTCCGGCCGCGTCATCCTGGTCAGCAGCATCATCGCCCTCAACGCCCAGGCGACGCTGTCCTCGTACGCCGCGTCCAAGTGGGCCCTGGAGGGCTGGGCCGAGGCCCTCGCCCTCGAACTCGCCCCCTTCGGCATCCGCACCGCCCTGGTCCAGCCCGGCGCCTACCGCACGGCGATCTTCACCTCCGCCCCGACCTCCGTCCGGCCGGGCAGCCCCTACACGGCCCTCTTCACCGACATCGAGGCCCGCTTCCGCGCGGCCGTCGACCAGTCCGCCCGCGACCCGCGGGAAGCCGGCGCCCGGATCGCGGCCCTGGTGGACGCCCGCCGCCTGAAGTTCCGCACCCGCCTCGGCCCCGACGCCAAACTCGGCGCCCTGGTGGCCCGCCTCCCCGCCGCGCCCCGCCACCGCCTCCTCAGCCACCTGGTCGGCCTCCCCCGGAAGGCCGACCCGGACCACTGAGCGGGGCCCCGCACCGGGCGGAAGAAGACGCGGATCCCGGCCCGGCCCTGGGGCCCTGGACGGCCGGCCGTCCAGGAGGGGGCCCGGGCCGGGGAGAGCACTCCTGACGCGGGCCGTTCCGTCCCCGGGCCCGGCTCAGCCGGAGGCGTACCGCTGAAGCCCCGCCTTGACGTCGTCGAACGTCATCACCGGCATCATGGTGATCTTCGCGCCGAGCTCCTGGAAAAGCGGTTCGCAGACGTCCGGGATCTCGGCCGGCTCGTCCAGGTCGAAGACCAGGTATCCGGTGCGCGCGCCGTCCTGGGCGCCGAAGAAGGCGGCCTCCGGCTTGAGTCTCTCGATGGCGCCGCCCATGACCTGGGCCATGGTCTCGTTCTTGATGGCCTCGTTCGCCTTGTCGGTGTCGAACTCCGCGATGAGCATCGTTCTCATGCCAGGGTCACCTCTCCTGTGCGGCCGGGCGGCCCCGAGCCCGGTATGACCTGCTTGCCGTGGCAGGTCGATCGTGACCCGCGCCCGGGCGCGCCGCACCCGGGCCGGGCCATCCGGGGCGCCCCCCGGGACCCGTGGCCGCCCGGGGCGCGGGGGATCATTGGAGTAATAAATCCATATAAGCGAAGATTGAGATCCAGGTGGGCCGCGCCGGAGGGGCCCCGGATCTCCGAAGGGCGAGGACGGCCGATGAGCGCCAGTCGCGGTGAGGGCCCGCACGAGCGGTGGGGCCCCGTGCGGGCCGCCCGGCTCGGCCTCCTCGCGACGGTGGACAGCGGCCAGGGGGACATCGAGGTGCTGCGGCACGCCGTGCTGCACGCGACGGCCGAGCTGGGCGGGCTCGGCGGCATGGCCCACCTGCGCGCGCGGGCCATCTCCCGCGGTCTGCGGCTGGTCGCGAGCGACGGGCTGTCCGGCTTCACCCGGCCCTGGACGTACATCGCGGACCACGGTCCCGCGGCCCCGGCCCGGGCCGTCCAGGAGAACGGGTTCGTCTACCTGCCCACGATCGGCGTCCCCGAGCAGGCGTACGGGCGCGACCCGGAGCCCGTGGCCGGACCGGAGGACGCCGGGATCGCCTCGGCACCGCTGCCGGGGCCGGAGCCGGAGGGGCCGCTGGGCACCCTGACCGTGGTGCTCCCCGCCTCCCGGCCGCCGGATCCGGGGCAGCGGGCGTTCCTGACGGAGGTGGCCCGGTGGGCGGGCGAGCGGCTGCGGCAGACCCCGCCCGGACCCGGCGGAGTGTCCCCCTCCCTGCTGTCCGGACCGGGGCGGCAGGGCCGGGAGCCGTCGTCGCGCGAGCCGTCGCGGGAGCCGCGGGCGGACGAGGTGGGGAACTGGGAGTGGGACCTGCGCACCGGTGAACTGACCCTGGACGACCGGACCTTCGAGGCACTCGGCATCGACCGGCAGGCGTTCGACGGATCGGTCGAGTCCTGGGTCGGCCTGATCCACCCCGACGACGTGCCGTGGGTGACGGCCGAGGCCGACCGGGGCATCCGCACCCGCGGCCGGTACGACCTGGAGTACCGGATGCGGCGCGCGGACGGGACCTACGGCTGGATCCGCAGGCGCGGCCGGATCGTCACCGAGGAGCACGGCGAACCGGTCCGCATCGTCGGCACCGCGTGGAACACCACCGGCACCCATGGCGCCCTGGAGTCGGTGGGGCGCGCCCTGCTGCACATGCGGGACGGGTTTCTGTCACTGAGCGGGGACGGGCGGATCGGGTTCGTCAACGCGGCGGCCGAGCACCTGCTGGGCCCGGCGCGGGAGCTGGTCGGCCGGCCCCTGTGGGACGTGCCCGCGCTGCGGGACGTGCCGGGGGTGGAGCAGCGCTGCCACCGGGCCGTCAGCGAGAACGAACCGGTGGGCTTCGAGGTGCCCGGACCGGGCGGCGACCAGTGGTACCACCTGCGTCTGGTGCCCATCCCCGAAGGGCTGGCCGTCTACGTCGCGGACATCACCGAGCGGCGCCGGCGCGAGGCCGAGCGGCAGGCCGCCGAGCGGGCGGCGGCGGAGCGGACCGCTCTGATGTCCCGGCTGACGCGGGCGCTGGCCGAGGCGGTCACCGCCCGGGACGTGGTGACGGCCGTCGCCGACAGCGTGCTGCCGCCCCTGGGCGCCACCGGGCTGATCGTCGCGGTGCTGGAGCACGAGCGCCTGAACGTGGTCGGTTCGGCCGGCTACTCCCGCGCGTTTCTCGACCGGGTGCACGGCACGCCGCTGTCGTCCGCCGTCACCGGCGAGGCGCTGCGTACCCGTACCCCGGAATTCAGTGAGTCGGTGCGGGAGTTCCTCGCCCGGCACCCCGAACGGCGCGACCTGGCGGGCGTCGAGGGGAAACAGGCCGCGGCGTTCCTGCCGCTGATCGCCTCCGGCCGCACCATCGGCGTCTGCGTCATCTCCTACGATGGCCCGCACCACTTCACCGAGGACGAACAGACCCTGCTCACCGCACTCAGCGGCCTCACCGCCCAGGCACTGGAACGGGCCGGCCTCTACGACGCCGCCACGGCCCGCGCCCGGGAGCTCCAACGCGCCCTGCTGCCGCGCGTGCTGCCCTCGCTCCCCGCCCTCGCCGCCGCC
>NZ_JBPQTQ010000220.1:0-4631 GCF_051386415.1 Streptomyces sp. URMC 129 | reverse complement strand
GCCCTGGTCGCCGCCTTCCCGCCCTACGACCTGTGGCCGCTGTCGCTGGTCTCGGTCGCCGCGCCGTCCGGCCGGGGCGCGGTGGGGCGCGCGTCGGCGGTGTCGCCGGCCGTGGTCGTCTCGGAGCCCGATGGCACGGTGGCTGGCCTTCCTGGAAGCGCGGGCGATGATGAACGACCGTACCTCGAACAAGGCGCGACACGGCGACGCGGGGGCTGCGGATCGGGACCCGGCGCCCTTCGGTCCGACCCGGGACCCGCTGGCTGCGGGTCGACCGGAAGCCGTTGTCTACTGAGCGTCCGGGCCCCGCCCGGGTCTCACCTGCCGACCGGGCGGAACCTTCCGCCCCCGTGCCGCAGGCCCTGGACCTGGCTCCCGCCGACGGGACACCGGATCGTGGCACCCCGCCCACTGGCCCAGCGGCGTTCGACGGCTGCGCGGAGGAGCACCGGCCGGACGTCCTGTGGTGGACCCGGCCGAACCTACCCCTCGACGACCGTCGCCTGTCAACAGCGGTCTGACCAGGACGTTCCGGTCAAAACGGCTGGTCAGTGCTCCGTGGCAGCGGGCGCCCGGCGACCGGAGCGCACGTCGTTCGGCGGTATGCGCGAAGGAGGGATCACTCGTTCAGCCGGTCGTATACGGTCCGGCCGCCGACGACCGTCCGCAGGCACTCGGGAAGCGGTGCGCCCGGGGTGAGGTCGGGCAGCCCCGGCGTGCCCGAGCGCGGGTCGGTCGACCACCGCGCGATGCGGTTGTCGGGCGCCTGGACGACGAGGTCGCCGGTGCGCCACACCGCGTAGTCCGCCGGCGCGCCGGGGACGAGCACGCCCGCGTCGTCGCGGCCGGCCGCCCGCCAGCCGCCGCGCGTGTGGGCGGTGAACGCGGCGCGCACCGAGACGCGGTGTTCCTCCGTGCGGTGGAACGCGGCGGCCCGGACGGTGCCCCACGGGTCGAGCGGGGTGACGGGCGCGTCGGAGCCGAAGGCGAGCGGGACGCCGGCGCGCAGCAGGGCGGCGAACGGGTTGAGCGCGCGGGCGCGCGCGGCGCCGAGCCGCTCGGCGTACATGCCGTCGGGTCCGCCCCAGGCCGCGTCGAACGCGGGCTGGACGGAGGCGGTCAGGCCCAGTTCGGCGAAGGCGGCGACGGCGTCCGCGTCCGGCATCTCGGCGTGCTCGACGCGGTGCCGCAGGGCGCGGACCCGGGCGGTGCCGACCCGTTCGGCCGCCGCCCGCACGCCGGTCACCACGGCGGTGACGGCGGCGTCGCCGATGGCGTGGAAACCGGCCTGGAGCCCGGCCTCGGTGCAGGTGGTGACGTGTGCGGCGATGTCCTCGGCGGTGAGGTACTCCCGGCCGGTGTGCGGGGCGTCCGCGTAGGGGTGGTGCAGGTGGGCGGTGTGCGAGCCGAGGGAGCCGTCGGCGAACAGGTCCCCGGCGGCGCCCGCCGCGCCCAGCTCGCGGACCTGTGCCGCCTCCTTCGCGTTGGTGACGAGGGCGCCCCAGTACCCGGTGACGCGGGGGCCGGGCTCGGCGGCGGCGAGGGCGAGCAGGGCGGTGAAGTCCTCCTCGCCGGAGATCTCCGGGCCGCCGCACTCGTGGAGGGCGCCGATGCCCAGGGCCGCGGCCCGCCGCAGCACCGCGCGCTGGGCCGCGGCCCGCTGGGCGGCGCCGACGGTGGCGTGGGCGGCGCGCCGCACGGCGTGGTGGGCGTCGGCGGTGAGCGGCCCGTCGGGGTGATAGCCGGTCAGGCCGGTGACACCGGGAACCCGGTCGAGCAGGGCCGTCGTCACCAGCGCGGAGTGGGCGTCGACGCGGGCGAGGTAGAGCGGACGGCCGCCGGTCGCCGCGTCCAGCTCGGCGCGGGCCGGCGGGCGCCCCTCGGGCCAGCGGGTGGCGTCCCAGCCGTGGCCGATGAGGACGCCGCCGGCCGGGGCGGCGGCGGCGTGGGCGCGGACGCGCTCCAGCGCGTCGGGCAGCGAGCGCGCGGCGGCGAGGTCGAGACCGGTCAGGGCCAGTCCCGCCGAGGTGGCGTGCACATGCGCGTCCGTGAACGCGGGGGTGACGAGCGCCCCGCCGAGGTCGATCACCTCGTCGGCGGAGTCGGCCAGCGAGTCGGCGGCGGCCTCCGAGCCGATCCAGGCGATGCGGTCGCCCTCGACGGCCATGGCCGTGGCGAACGGGTCGGCGGGGCTGTGGACCTCGCCGCGGCGCAGGAGCACGGTGCGCGGGGGCCCGCCGGGGGTGGTGCGTGTCGTCATGGGCACCAGTCTCGCCGCCGGACGCCCGCCCGCACCGCCCGGGTCCCGGCCCGGGGGCCGTCCCGGGACGGGGGCATGCCGTCCGGAGCGTCGCGGGCCCGCGACGCTCCCCCGGCCGTGGCCCTCTCCCGGACGTCGGTCCGGGGGCGGCCGGGGGGCGCCCCCGCGATCTTCGGGAACAGGCCTCAGACCTGGGGCGGTCGCGCCTCGTAGGGGGTGGAGAGCACGACGGTGGTGCGGGTGGAGACCCCGGCCAGGGCCCGGATGCGGGCCAGCAGGTGCTCCAGTGCGGCCGGGGCGGCGACGCGGACCTTGAGGATGTAGTTCTCGTCACCGGCGACGCTGTGGCACGCCTCGATCTCCGGCACGCCGGCCAGCCGGTCGGCGATGTCGTCGGGGGCGCTGGGGTCGAAGGGCTTCACCGAGACGAAGGCGGTGAGCGGCAGCCCGATGGCCTCCGGGTCGACGATGGCGGCGTAGCCGCGGATCACGCCGCGCTGCTCCAGGCGGCGCACCCGCTGGTGGACGGCCGAGGTGGACAGCCCGGTCGCCTTCCCCAGGTCGGTGTAGCTCATCCGCCCGTCCGTGACGAGCAGTTCCACGATGCGCCGGTCCAGTTCCTCCACGGCTCCGTAACCTACCGGGAACGGCGGCGCGACGAGGGGGCCACCCCGTCCCGGGGCGGAGCGGAGCGGGATCGGTTTGGCAACAGTTGTGTGACGAACGACACAAACGCCGGTCCGCGCGTCGATCCGCTTCGCGATTATCCGCCGAGCGCGGCGGGAAATGCTTGCTGTGGCCAACGCCGCCGCGCCATCCGAGGGGGATGCTCATGCGCACCGTGAAGTCGCCGGAATCCGACGAGGACTTCGCCGAATTCTTCGACGAGGAGGCGGAGGGAGACCTGATCCGCGTCCTGTGCCCCGACTGCGCCGGCCCGATCGCGCTCGCCGAGCCGGGCGGTGCCCTGCCCGAGCACGCGCTCTGCCCGACGCCGTGGAACCCGTTCGGGCTGACCGTCTGCCCGGGTTCGGGCCGGGTGGTGTCCGCCGAGGGCGCCACCATCGTGCCGGTGGCGGTGGGCGACGACACCGCCGTGCTGGCCACGCTGCCGGAGGGCCTCGACTGGCGCCTCCAGCCGTTCTCGCACGCCCAGGTCGGCCTGCCCGCGATGCGGCAGGCCGCCTGAGCCGGGCGAGCCTTCCCGGCCCGCCCGGCGGCCGGGCCGTCAGGCCGGGCCCACCAGATGGCGGGCGATGACCGAGCGCTGGATCTGGTTGGTGCCCTCGACGATCTGCAGCACCTTCGCCTCGCGCAGGTACCGCTCGGCGGGGAAGTCGGCCGTGCAGCCGTGACCGCCGAGCAGCTGCACCGCGTCGACGGTGACCCGCATCGCGGTGTCCGTGCAGAACAGCTTGGCCATCGCGGCCTGTTGGCCGAACGGCTCGCCCGCGTCGCGCAGCCGGGCCGCCGCCAGGTACAGGGCGCGGCCCGCCTCGATCCGGGTGGCCATGTCGGCCAGCATGAACCGCGGCCCCTGGCCGTCCGCGACCCGGCGGCCGAACCGCTCGCGCCCGCTGGTGAACGCGACCGCCTCGTCCAGGGCCGCCTGCGCCACCCCGATCGCGCAGGCGGCGATGCCGAGGCGGCCGGAGTCCAGCGCGGCCAGGGCGATGGCGAAGCCCTGGCCCTCCTCCCCCAGGCGGCGCGTGTCCCCAACGCGCACGCCGTCGAAGTGGAGCTGGGTGGTGGGCGATCCGTTGAGGCCCATCTTCCGTTCCGGGGCGGCGGCGGTGAGGCCGTCGGCGTCGCCGGGCACCAGGAACGCGGTGATGCCGCGCGGGCCGTCCGCCCCGGTGCGGGCGAAGACCGTGAGGAAGTCGGCGATCCCGCCGTGCGTGATCCATGCCTTGGTGCCGGTGATCACCCAGTCGTCGCCGTCGCGCACGGCCCGGGTGCGCAGCGACGCGGCGTCCGACCCGGAGCCGGGCTCGGAGAGGCAGTAGGCGCCCAGCAGGCCGCCGCCCAGCAGGCCGGGCAGGTGCTCGGCGCGCTGCTCCTTGGTGCCGAACGCGGCCGTCGCGTGGCAGGCGAGGGTGTGGACGCTGACGCCGAGCCCCACGGTGAGGCGGGCCGCCGCCAGTTCCTCCAGGATCTGGAGGTACACCTCGTACGGCTGCTCGCCGCCGCCGTGCTCGGCCGGGTGGGGCAGGGCGAGCAGCCCGGCGGCGGAGAGCCGCCGGAAGGTGGCGCGGGGGAAGACGCCCGCGGCCTCCTCCCGGGCGGCGGCGGGGCGGATCTCGCGCCGGATCAGGTCGCGGACGAGGGCCAGCAGGTCGCGGGCCCCGGGGGTGGGCAGGTTCCTGGGGAC
>NZ_JBPQTQ010000219.1:0-4691 GCF_051386415.1 Streptomyces sp. URMC 129 | reverse complement strand
CTCTGGCCGCCGAGCGTGCCCGGGGGCGGTGTCCCGGTCCGGGGCGTCGCCTCCCTGGCCGGGATGATGTTCCCGCGTCGGCCCCCGGTGTGACCGGCCGTGTCAGCCCCGGCGAGGGGGTTCCGTGCCTGGCACGGATCGCTCCCGGCCTACGGCGCGGTGCCCCCGGCTCTCCGTGGCCCAGGGCGTCGCGCCTCTGGCCGGAACGATGCCCCGCCCGCCCCAGGCGCGACCGGGGGTCCGTGCCCGGCACGCATCGCCCCCGGCGTTCGGTGTGGCGCCCCCGGCTCTCCGTGGTCCGGGGCGTCGCGCCTCTGGCCGCCGAGCGTGCCCGGGGGCGGTGTCCCGGTCCGGGGCGTCGCCTCCCTGGCCGGGATGATGTTCCCGCGTCGGCCCCCGGTGTGACCGGCCGTGTCGGCCCCTGCGAGGGGGGCTGTGCCTGGCACGGGTCGCTCCCGGCCTCGGGCGCGGTGCCCTGGCCCTCCGTGGTCCGGGGCCTCGCGTCCTGGCCGCCGAGCGTGCCGGGGGGCGGCGTCCTCCGAGTGAATGAATCGGCAGATGATCCTATGCTCGCGGGGGAGAGTGGCGCGGGCGAAGGGGCGGATCACGGTGGCCGGGGACAGCACACGGCCGGGCGAGGCGGAGCAGGCGAGTCCGGAGCGGAGGTCCGGGTTCGCCGTCCCCGAGGGGCTGTCGCTGCCCGCCGCTCCCCGGCCGGGCAGCGACTTCACCCCCGTACACGGCATCCCGGTCCTCGGCCCCGGCACGTTCTGGCAGGACCGGATGCGCAGCATGGTACGGCTGCCGCTGGCCGAACGCCCCACCCCCGAGCCGCCCTCGCGGGGCGAGGACCCGGCCTCGGCCGTGCCCCGCGTGCTGGACCTGACGCTGCGCATCGGGGAACTGCTCCTCGCGGGCGGCGAGGGCGCCGAGGACGTCGAGGCGGCCATGTTCGGCGTCGCGCACGCCTACGGTCTGGCCCGCTGCGAGGCGACCGTCACGTTCACCCTGATCTCCATCACCCACCAGCCCTCGCTGGTCGACCCGCCGGTCTCGCTCAGCCGCACGGTCCGCCGCCGGGGCACCGACTACACGCGGCTCACGGCCGTCTTCCAGCTCGTCGACGACATCTCGCGCGGCGAGACGACGCTGGAGGACGCCTACGGCCGCCTGGCCACCATCCGGCGCAACCGCCACCCCTACCCCACCTGGCAGCTCACCATCGCCTCCGGCCTGCTGGCCGGCGCCGCCAGCACCCTGGTCGGCGGGAACTGGCAGGTGTTCGTGCTCGCCGCCATCGGCGCCATGGTCGGCGACCGGCTGGCGTGGCTGGCGGCCGGGCGGGGGCTGCCGGAGTTCTACCAGTTCGTCGCCGCGGCGATGGCCCCCGCGCTCGTCGGCGTCGGCTGGGCGGCGGCCCACGCCTCCGGCGCGGACGAGCGCCAGGCCGCGGCGATGATCACCGGCGGCCTGTTCGCGCTGATCCCCGGCCGTGCCCTGGTCGCGGGCGTCCAGGACGGCCTGACCGGCTACTACCTCACCGCCTCGGCCCGGCTCCTCGAAGTCGTCTACCTCAGCGTCGGCATCGTCGTCGGTGTGATCGCGGTCCTCTACTTCGGCGAGATCTCCGGCGTCCGGCTCGACCCCGACGTCGTCGAACGCGCCACCCGCCCCGGCATCCAGCTCGCCGCCGCGCTGCTGCTCTCGCTCACCTTCTGCGTGCTGCTCCAGCAGCCCCGCCGCACCGTCCTGCCCGCCACCCTCAACGGCGGCGTCGCCTGGCTGATCTACGGCGCGCTGCACGACACGGCCGGGCTGTCGCCGTTCGCCGCCACGGCGGTGGGCGCCGGGATGGTCGGCCTGTTCGGGCAACTCCTGTCCCGGTACCGCTTCACCTCGTCGCTGCCGTACGTCACCGCCGCGATCGGCCCCCTCCTGCCGGGCGGCGCGGTCTACCTCGGGCTGCTCGGCTTCGCCCAGGGCAGCGTCGACACCGGGTCGGAGAACCTGCTCACGGCCGTCACCCTCGCCCTGGCCATCGCCATCGGGGTGAACCTGGGCAGCGAGACGGCCCGCCTGTTCATCAAGCTCCCGCCCGCCACCCCCCGCCGCGGCGCCAAGCGCACCCGCGGCTTCTGACGGCGGCCTCCGGGCCGCCTAGTGGGCGAGCTTCAGGCCGATCACGCAGCCGACGATGCCCAGCAGCAGCGCGACCCGCGGGGCCGTCACCGGCTCGCCCCCGAACGCCATCGCCCAGGCCGCCGTCCCCACCGCGCCGATGCCGACCCACACCGCGTAGCCGGTGCCCACGGGCAGGGACCGCAGCGCGTAGGCGAGGCCGCTCATGCTGAGGGCCAGCCCGATGCCGAACACGACGCTCGGCACCGGGCGGCTGAACCCCTCGGACCTGCCCAGCGCGGTCGCCCACACGGCTTCCAGCACGCCGGAGATCACCAGAATCACCCAGGCCATCACAGACTCCCCGCGCCGTCTTGTCATGGCTGGGTACGGCGCACCTCGTCCAGGAGCCGGTCGAGCTCTGGTGTCAGGTTCTCACGGCACCGCCGGTCGCCGCCCGGTTCCCGCCCGTCAGCGGCGGGAGCGCCGGCGGCTGCCGCTCAGTGGCTGTCGCCCGCCGCGGCGGCCCGCTTGATCGACGCCTCGATCTCGGCCTCCGCCTCGGCGCGCCCCACCCAGTTGGCGCCCTCGACCGACTTGCCGGGCTCCAGGTCCTTGTAGACCTCGAAGAAGTGCTGGATCTCCAGCCGGTCGAACTCGCTCACGTGGTGGATGTCCCGCAGGTGCTCCATCCGCGGGTCGCCGGACGGCACGCACAGCAGCTTGTCGTCGCCGCCCGCCTCGTCCCGCATCCGGAACATGCCGATCGCGCGGCACTGGATGAGGCAGCCGGGGAAGGTCGGCTCGTCCAGAAGCACCAGCGCGTCCAGCGGATCGCCGTCCTCGCCCAGCGTGCCGTCCACGAATCCGTAGTCGGCCGGGTAGACAGTCGAGGTGAACAGGTGGCGGTCCAGCCGGATCCGCCCGGTCTTGTGGTCCACCTCGTACTTGTTCCGCGAACCCTTCGGGATCTCGATGGTGACGTCGAACTCCACGGGTGACACTCCTTAACCGATCTGTGCACGCGACAGGTGGTTAAGTGTCTCTCACGCAGGTGTGGCGACGCGAAAGGGGCTGGCCTTACTGTGCGCAGGGCAGCGGAAGTGCTACGTCGGCACCGCGCGACCTGGCGACTCGTCGCGGGCTCGGCCGCCGCGGGGCTCGCGGTGGCCGCCGGGGCGATCGCGCTCGCCGGACCCTGGGACGCGGGCCAGCGCACGGCCGAACGCGACGCCGCGGCGGCCGACGCGGAGCGTCACGGAGCCGGTGCGGAGCGTGTCGGCGTCACTGTACCCGTCGCCGACCCGGTGCTCGCCCCCCTCGACGGGACCGCCCGCGCCGCCTCGCCCGCCGCCGTCGAACGCGAACTCGGCCCGCTGCTGGAGAACGCCGCGCTCGGCGACCGCGTCACCGCCGCCGTCGTGGACGCCGCCACCGGCACCTCCCTCTTCGCCGAGGACGCCCGCTCCGGCCGCCCGCCCGCCTCCACCGTGAAGGTGCTCACCGCCGTCGCCGCCCTGCACGCCCTGGGCCCCGACCACCGGCTGACCACCACCGCCGTGCTCGACCCGGAGGAGGACCGGGTGATCCTCGTCGGCGGCGGTGACGTCACCCTCACCGACGACGACCTGCGCGCCCTGGCCGAGCGCACCGCCGAGGCCCTGGCCGAACGCGGCACCGGCACCGTCCGCGTCGGCTACGACGTCTCCCGCTACCCCCGTGAGCAGAATCACCCCATCGGGGTCAACACCAACATCGCGCCCATCACCCCCCTCCAGGTCAACGAGGGCCGCCTGGACGACAGCACCAAGGGCCCCGCCCCCCGCTCCACCGACCCCGCCGCCGACGCCGCCGACGCGTTCGCCCGGCACCTCGCGGACGCGGGCGCCGACGTCAAGGACGGCTCCCCGGACCGCCGCACCGCCCCCGGGGACGCCGAACGCCTCGCCCGCCACCGCTCCGCCCCGCTCTCCTCGCTGGTCGAGCGGATGCTGACGGACAGCGACAACGACCTGGCCGAGGCCCTCGCCCGCGCCGCCGCCCTCGCCACCGGCGAGGACGCCGACTTCGACGGCGTCACCCGCGCCCTCACCACCCAGCTCGAAGACCTCGGCCTGCCCGTCGGCGGCGTCCGCCTCGCGGACGCCAGCGGCCTGGACCGCGACGGCCGGATCACCGCCCGGCTGCTCACCCAGGCGCTCGCCACCGCCGCCGACCCCGCCCGCCCCGAGCTGCGCGCCACCCTCACCGGCCTGCCCGTCGCCGGCTTCAGCGGCACCCTGGCCGGCCGCTTCGCCGAGCAGGGCGGCGACGCCGCCGCGGGCGCCGGCCTGGTCCGCGCCAAGACCGGCACCCTGACCGGCGTGAACACCCTGGCCGGCACCGTGACGACCCCGGACGGACGCGTCCTGGCATTCGCCTTCATGGCCGACGGGACCGCCAACGCCGACGCGGCCGAGGCCGCCCTCGACGCCGCCGCCACGGCCCTGGCCACCTGCGCCTGCCGCTGACCCCGCGCCCCGCCCGCCGCCCGCCGTCCACGGTACGGCGCCCGCGCGCGGAGCGGATAGGGC
>NZ_JBPQTQ010000218.1:0-4742 GCF_051386415.1 Streptomyces sp. URMC 129 | reverse complement strand
GGATGTGCGGGGGTGGGGGGTCGAGGAGGGCGTTGGACCAGGCGGTGACGTACTGGGCGTAGTCCCAGAACCGGTCGAACGTCTGCCGCATGAACGTCTCGTCGTACGGGCGGTCGCCGTGGTCGAGGATGCTGGCGAGGTAGGAGGCGGCGGCCTTGCTCGCGGTGTTCGAACCCTGGCCGGCGATCGGGTCGTTGAGGACCACCGTGTCCGCCATGCCGAGGACGGCGGCGCCCGAGGGGAGGTGGGCGACCGGTGTGCGGACCGTCGGGGCGAAGCGGCCGGCGAGGACGCCGGCCGGGTCGGTCAGGGTCAGGTCCGCGCAGCGCTCCGCTTCCCAGGGAACGTGCAGCCGGAGCAACTCCTGGGACAGGGCGAGGTGTTCGTCCGGAGTGGTGGCCTCGTGCCAGCGGTCCATCGGGCCGCCGGGGAGGCCCTCGAAGATCATGATGTCGCAGGGGCCGGTCGTCGTCAGCGCGGGGAGGGTGAAGTACTCGCCCACGCCGGGAACGATGTTGAACGTCACGGCGGAGCGGTCCCCGGGCGGCGGTGCCATGCCGGTGACGTAGGTGACGGCCAGGGCGCGCCGCGGGGTGCCGAACGGCGAACGCGCCGCGTCCCGTGCGAAGATCCCGGCGATCTCCCCCTTGCCCGCCGCGACGATCACCAGGTCCGAGGCCCGCGCGTACGCCTCCAGGTCGGCCACGCCGGCCCGGCGCACCTCGACCGTGCCGCCGCGGCGCTCCAGCTCGGCCAGCCACGCGGGAATCTTGACCCGCTGGTCCACCGAGCGGGCCGGGGCGTCCATCCGGGACGAGAAGGCGACCGCCCGGCCGCCCGAGCCGTCCGCGACCGACACGGCCATGGCCTCCACCCGCGGGCACCTGTCGCCCCACAGGTCCAGGCCGAGGTCCGCCTCGTGGGCGAGGGCCCGGCCGAACATGCACTGGCTGGACATCACCCGCCCGTCGCGGATCTGCTCCGGCGTCCGGTCGGAGACGACGGTCACCTGGTAGCCGTGTGCGGCCAGGCCGTTAGCGAGCTGGAGCCCGGCCTGGCCGGCGCCGACGATCGTGATCCTCCGCATGGCGGGTCGCTACCCGCCCTGCCGCCCGGGAATGCGGCTCAGGCGGCAGCGGACCGGGCCCTCCGCCCTGAGCGTGATGCCGGCCGCGAGCGGAACCGACTCGTCGAGTGAGGTCACCTCGAACTCCCGGAGCACCACGGCCAGGGCGAGCACCGACTCCAGCAGGGAGAGGTGCTGCCCGATGCAGGCGCGCGGGCCGCCGCCGAAGGGGAACCAGGCGTACCGGGGGCGGGCCGCCTCCGCGTCGGGCAGGAAGCGGTCGGAGTCGAAGCGCTCCGGGTCGTCGCCCCAGTAGCCGGGGTGGCGGTGGGTCACCCAGGGGACGACGATGACGTCGGCGCCCGCCGGGATGCGGTGGCCGCCGATCTCGACGTCCGCCACGGCACGGCGGCCGATGGCGGGCGCCGCCGGGAACAGGCGCATGGCCTCCTTCAGCACCCGCGTCACGCGGACGAGCCGTTCCGCGTCGGCGGCGGTGGGGACGCGGTCGCCGAGGACGCTCTCCACCTCGGCGCGGGCCAGGCGCTGCTCCTCCTGGTGGAGTCCCAGCAGGTGCAGCGCGAAGGTGAGGGAGACGGCGGTCGTCTCGTGCCCGGCGAGCAGGAAGATCAGGACCTGGTCGCGGAGTTCGGCGCCGTCGAGGGAGTCGGCCGACGTGCCCTCGGCGCGGGTCAGCAGCGTCACCAGGTCGTCACCGGGTGCCGCGGCCCCGGCGGCGGCCGGGCCGTTCGAGCGCTCCGCCCGCCGCCTGGCGATGACGGTGTCGCAGATGTCGTACAGCTCGGCGCCGGCCGCCGCGGCGCGGCGGTTGGCGGCGGTGGGCCAGTTCCGGGGGACGTTGACCGGCGAGAAGCCGCGCCGCGTGACGTAGTCGCTGAGGATCGGCAGATCGCGCTCTATGGCGGGGACGGCCGCGTCGATGTCGGTGCCGAAGAGGATGCGGGCGATGGCGCGCAGCGCGAACTCCCGCATCTCGTGGGCGACATCGTGCACGGTGCCGGACGCCGCGCGCCACCGGTCGGCGACGGCGGCGATCTCGGTGGTGACGGCCGCCGCGTAGCCCTCGACCCGGCGCTTGGTGAACAGCGGCTGCAGCGCGCGGCGCTGGCGCAGGTAGTCGTCGTCCTGGCTGGTGAGCAGCCCGTTCCCGAAGGTCTGCCGCAGCTCTCCGTAGAAGACGTTGTCCTTGCGGAAGTCGGCCGCGTCGCCGGCCAGGACGCGCTGCGCGCCCTCGGCGGAGAAGACGGCGTACAGTTCGGCGCGCAGCCCGGGCGGGCCGGCGACGAAGCGCACCACGTCGCCGTGGTCGCGCCGGGCCCGCAGGTAAGTGTCCAGCGGCGCCCGCCGCAGGTCGAACATCGATCCGAGCACCGGCATACCGGCCGGTACGGGCGTCTCCAAGGTCGCCATCCCACTCCCTGCCTGGTTGCGCGTGTTTTCCGGAACCCCGTCCGGATTATGGATCCGCGGACGCTGGTTCGGACCACGGCGGCGCCATTCTGTCCGGATCCGGCGCGCCCGCCCCCGGCGGGGCGGGGCGCCACGGGCGGGTGAGAACGGCCACCCGCTATTGAGCAGTGCTCAAAACATGGCTAGCCTCGCAGCGGAAACACCCACCCCACCACACCATCAGAACTTCCAGGCAAGGGAGCCTGTCGTGAGCTCGCTGTTCTCCGTCGCCGGCAAGACCGCCCTGGTCACCGGCGGCTCCCGTGGCATCGGCCTGATGATCGCGCGCGGCCTGGTCGAGGCCGGGGCCAAGGTCTACGTCAGCTCCCGCAAGGCGGACGCGTGCGACGAGGCCGTGCGCGAGCTGTCCAAGTCCGGCGAGGCGATCGCCCTGCCCGCCGACCTCTCCCGCGAGGAGGAGGTGCACCGGCTCGCCGAGGAGATCGGCGCCCGGGAGGAGGCGCTGCACATCCTGGTCAACAACGCGGGCGCCACCTGGGGCGCGCCGCTGGACACCTTCCCGGTCAGCGGCTGGGACAAGGTGATGGACCTCAACCTGCGCAGCCCCTTCCTCCTCACGCAGGCGCTGCTCCCCCGGCTGCGCGCCGCCGGCTCGCTGGAGGACCCCGCGCGGATCATCAACGTCGGCTCCATCGACGGCCTGCACGTCAGCCCGCTGCCCGCCTACTCCTACGCGGCGAGCAAGGCGGGCCTGCACCACCTGACCCGGGTGCTGGCCAAGGAGCTGGGCCCGCAGGGCATCACGGTCAACGCGATCGCGCCCGGCCCGTTCGAGTCGAAGATGATGGCCGCCACGCTGGACGCGTTCGGCGACGAGATCGCGGCGGCGGCACCGTTGCAGCGGATCGGACGGCCCGACGACATGGCGGGCGTCGCGGTCTACCTCGCCGGCCGGGCCGGCGCCTACGTGACCGGCGCCGTCATCCCCGTCGACGGCGGCCTGGGCACCACGGTCTGAGCGGGACACCCCGCGCGAACCGCCCGGGACCGGCGCACGGTTGGCTGGCGGCCAGCCTGGACCGGGGCGCGCTCGACGCGCGGCCCGACTGGTTCTGACCGGGGCCCAGCCTACGCCTCCGGCACGCGGTCGAGGAAGCCGCTGACGCCACTGATGCGGCCGTCCCCGGCGAGGGTGATCACGTCGAACCCGGCGACGGGTGCCGACCCGTCGGCCGGGTTCACCAGCTCCCAGCCGAACCGGGCGGTGTGGTGGTGCCCGTCGACCGCGCCGAGCGGGCGGAAGGTGAAGCCGGGGAACTGCTCGTGCGCCAGCGCGATCATCCCGGCGATCTCCTGGTGGCCGCGCACGTCGAACAGCGGGTCGGTGTAGGTGCCGTCCTCGGTCCAGGCGGCGGCCACGGCCGCCCCGATCGCGTCGGCGCCGGACGCGTTCCACGCGGCGAAGTAGCTCTCGACGGCGGCCTCGTACTGCACGGACATCGCTTCCTCCTGGAAGGCTCGGGGGTTCCGGTGCGGCCACGATGCCCGGCCGCCGGGCGCCCGGTCGATGACCTCGGAGGTCATGGGGGCGCCGGAACGGCCGCGTGTACGCTGAGGCTGCCGCGGCAGGAAGGAGGCACCCGTGTCGAGGTCCCCCGAAGTCGGCGCGCCCGCCCCGGACTTCACCGTGCCCGGCGTCGTCCTGAACGGCGACGGCGGCGTGCGGCGCGAGACG
This sequence comes from Streptomyces sp. URMC 129, assembly GCF_051386415.1. Taxonomy (NCBI): domain Bacteria; kingdom Bacillati; phylum Actinomycetota; class Actinomycetes; order Kitasatosporales; family Streptomycetaceae; genus Streptomyces; species Streptomyces sp. URMC 129. Next base: position 510 of record NZ_JBPQTQ010000218.1, on the reverse strand, counting down.
TACACCCTCGCGGAGCACCGGGGCAGGCCGCTGGCGCTGGTCTTCTACCCGGGTGACGAGACCCCCGTGTGCACCAAGCAACTGTGCTCCTACGCCTCCGAGTTGGACCGCTTCCGGTCCGTGGGCGCCGCCGTCTGGGCGATCAGCCCGCAAGGGCTGGACAGCCACGAGGCGTTCGCCCGGCGCCGTGCGCTGGGCTTCCCGCTGCTCGCCGACACCGACCGCGCGGTGGCGCGGGCGTACGGCGTCGCCGTGCCCGGACTCGGGCTGCGCCGCTCGGTGTTCATCGTCGACGCGGACGGCGTCGTCCGCTGGAAGCACGTGGCGGTGCTCGGCCTGACGTTCCAGAGCGTGGACACTCTGGCCGGGGAGCTGGCGAAGGCCGCCTCCGGCCGCTGACACCGGACGTCACCGGCCGGCCAGGCGTTCCAGTTCGGCCTGGGTGGATTCGAGGAGGCCGTTCCAGGCGGTCTCGAATTTCTCGACGCCTTCGTCTTCGAGGAGCTGGAC
>NZ_JBPQTQ010000217.1:0-5081 GCF_051386415.1 Streptomyces sp. URMC 129 | reverse complement strand
CACCACCCCCACCGAACTCCTCACCGCACTCGACGCACTGGCGCGCGGCGAACTCCCGCACGGCGCCGCCACCGGCCGCGCCGCCACCGGCCGGACCGTCTTCCTCTTCCCCGGCCAGGGCACCCAGTGGCTCGGCATGGGCCGCGAACTCGCCGCCGCCCACCCGCACTTCGCCGCGACGCTGCGGGCCTGCGCCGACGCGCTCGCCCCGCACACCGACTGGTCGCCGGCCGACGTCCTCAGCGGCGCGCCCGGGGCGCCGCCGCTGGACCGCGTGGACGTCGTGCAGCCCGCGCTGTGGGCCGTGATGGTCTCGCTGGCCGAGTTGTGGCGCCACCACGGGGTGCGGCCGGACGCCGTCGTCGGCCACTCGCAGGGCGAGATCGCCGCGGCCTGCGTGGCCGGGGCGCTCTCCCTCGACGACGCCGCCCGCGTCGTGGCGTTGCGCAGCCGCGCGATCCGCGTGCTGGAGGGCCGCGGCGGGATGGTGTCCGTGACCGCCCCCTCCGAGCGGCTGCTGCCGCTGCTGGAGCCATGGGGCGACCGGATCTCCGTCGCGGCGGTCAACGGCCCGTCCTCCACCATCGTTTCCGGCGAGCCCGAAGCCCTGACCGGCCTGCTCGACGCGTGCGCGGCGGCGGGGGTGTGGGCCCGGCGCGTCAACGTGGACTACGCCTCGCACTCCGCCCAGGTCGAGGGCCTGCGGGAGCGGCTGGCCGAGGACCTGGCGCCGATCGCGCCGCGTGGCGGCGAGGTCCGATTCCACTCCACCGTCACCGGCGGCGCGTTCGACACGGCCGGGCTGGACGCGGGGTACTGGTTCCGCAACCTGCGGCAGACCGTCCGTTTCGAGGAGACCGTGCGGGGCCTGCTGGCGGGCGGCGCCACCACGTTCATCGAGGTCAGCCCGCACCCGGTGCTCGGTGTCGCGGTCGAGCAGATCATCGAGTCGGCGGGCGTCGCCGGGGACCCACCGGCGAGCGTCATCGGCTCGCTGCACCGCGACGACGGCGGCCCCGGCCGGTTCACGGCCGCGCTCGCGGAGGCGCACACGCACGGCGCGCCCGTGGCGTGGGAGACGCTGTACGACCCGGCCCGCGCCCGCCGCGTCACGCTGCCCACCTACCCCTTCCGCGCCGAACGCTTCTGGGCCGCGCCCCGCGCCGGAGCCCGCGGCACCGGCGGCGACGTGGCCGGGGCCGGACTGCGGCCCACGGGCCACCCGTTGCTCGCGGCGGCCGTCGAACGCGCCGACGGCGACGGCTGGTTGTTCACCGGCCGTGTCTCGCGCGACACCCACCCCTGGCTCACCGACCACGCCGTGCACGGCACGGTCCTGGTGCCGGGCACCGCCTTCGTCGAACTGGCCGCCCACGCCGGGGCGGTGACCGGCTGCGGACTGGTCGAGGAGCTGACCGTCGAGGAGCCACTGGCCGTCGCGGACGGCGGCGCCGTGGACCTCCAGACCTCGGTCGGGGAACCGGACGCCCACGGGCGCCGCCCGGTCGCCGTGCACGCCCGCCCGGCGGACGGCGACACGTGGACCCGGCACGCCACCGGCCTCCTCGCGCCCGACACCGGACCGGAGGCCACGGCCGACGCCGCCTTCGCCGTCTGGCCGCCGCCCGACGCGGTGCCCGTCCCGATCGACGGCCTCTACGCCGGGCTGGCGGACCGGGGCTTCGGCTACGGCCCCGCCTTCCAGGGGCTGCGCGCCGCCTGGCGGCGCGGCGACACGCTGCTCGCCGAGGTGGAACTCGGCACCGGACCCGGCACCGAATCCGCCGCGGAGCCCGGCGCGTTCGGCCTGCACCCGGCGCTGCTGGACGCGGCGTTCCACGCCCGGCTCACCGAACTGACGGGCCCCGGTGCCGAGTCGGCGCAGGCGTGGCTGCCGTTCGCCTGGTCCGGGGTGCGGCTGTCCCGGCCCGGCGCGACCCGGCTGCGCGTCGTCCTCACCCCGCCCGGCGCGAACAGCGACCCCGGCGCCGTGCGGATGACGGCGGCCGACGAGACCGGCGCCCCCGTCGTCTCCGTCGACACGGTCGTCGCCCGCCCGGTGACCCAGGCCCGGCTGGCGTCGCTGCGCACGGCCGCCGACTCGCTGTTCCGCCTCGACTGGACGCCGCTGCCCGCCGGTTCGGGCCCGGCCACACCGGCCGCACCGGCCGCACCGACCGCCGCCCGCTGGGCGGTCCTCGGCGCCGCCCCCCTGCCCGGGGCGGCGACCGGCGGGGACGGTGACGGGCTGCCCCGGCACACCGACCCGGCCGCGCTCGCCCGCGCCGTCGCCGGGGACTCGGCCACGCCCGAGGCCGTGCTCGTCGTGGCGGAGGAGCGGGCCGACCCGCACGACACCGCGCACCGCACGTTCGCCCTGCTGCGCGCCTGGCTGGCCGAGGAACGACTCGCGGCGACGCGCCTGGTGTTCGTCACCCGGCGCGCGGTGGCCACCACGCCGGACGCCGATGTCGACACCGGGCAGGCGCCGTTGTGGGGCCTGGTCCGTTCGGCGCAGTCCGAGCACCCCGGGCGCTTCGTCCTCGCGGACCTCGACGGCGACACCGCGTCCTGGCGGGCCCTGCCCGCCGCCCTCGACGGCGGCGAACCCCAACTCGCCCTCCGCGCCGGTCTGCCGCACGTGCCCCGCCTGGTCCGCGCCCGGGGCGCGGCGGGCGGCCCGCTCGCGTTCGACCCCGACGGCACGGTCCTGATCACCGGCGGCACCGGCGGTCTGGGCGCGCTGGTCGCCCGGCACCTGGCCGCCGAACACGGCGCCCGGCACCTGCTGCTGGCCAGCCGGCGCGGCCACGCGGCGCCCGGCGCCGCCGCGTTGGCCGGGGAACTGGCCGCACTCGGCGCCGATGTCACCCTCGCCGCCTGCGACGTGGCCGACCGCGCGGAGGTCGCGGCGCTGCTGGCCGCCGTGCCCGCCGCCCACCCGCTGACCGCCGTCATCCACTCCGCCGGGGTGCTGGACGACGGCCTGATCGAGTCCCTCACCCCCGAGCGGCTGGACCGGGTGCTGCGCCCGAAGATCGACGCCGCCCGCCACCTGCACGAACTGACCTACGGGGACGGCGGCGTGCGGTCGTTCGTGCTCTTCTCCTCGGTGGCGGGCACGGTCGGCGGCCCCGGACAGGGCAACTACGCGGCGGGCAACACGTTTCTGGACGCGCTCGCCCAGGCGCGGCGTGCCCGGGGCCTGCCCGCCGTCTCCCTGGCCTGGGGCCTGTGGGAGGAGGCCAGCGACATGACGCGCCACCTCGGCGGCGCGGGCGTCGGCCACCTGGGCCGCTCCGGACTGGCGCCGCTGTCCACCGGGGAGGGACTGCGCCTGTTCGACGCCGTGCACGGCACGGGCGACGCGCTGCTCGTTCCCGCCCTCCTCGACACGGCCGCGCTGCGTGCCCGCGCCGGGGACGACGTACTGCCCGCGACCCTGCGCGGGCTGGTCCCGGCCCCGGTGACCCGCCCGGTCGGCGGCACCGGCGGCGACGCCCTCGCGGCCCGCGTCGCCGCCGCCCCCGAGGAGGAGCGCGACGCGCTGGTGCTGGAGGTCGTCGCGGCCCGGGTCGCGGAGGTCCTCGGGTACGCGGGCGCCGACGCCGTGGCGCCGGAGCGCGCGTTCCAGGAGATGGGCCTCGACTCGCTGGGCGCCGTCCGCCTGCGGAACCGCCTCCAGCAGGCCACCGGCCTCACGCTGCCGTCCACGCTCGCGTTCGCGCACCCCACGGTCGCCGGGCTGGCCCGGCACCTCAGGTCGCTGATCGAGGAGCGTGCCGATACCGGCGCCGCCGCGCGGGAGTCGGGGATGGTGTCCGCCGAACTCGACCGGCTCGCCGGGCTGCTGGCCTCGGTGCCGGAGCACGAGGTGGGCGGCATCGGCGCCCGGCTGCGGGCGCTGCTCGCCGAGGTGGAGAGCCGGAGCGGCGGCGCCCCCGCGCCGGCCACCGGCGACCGGATCGAGGCGGCCACCGCCGACGAGATCTTCGACCTGATCGACAACGACCTGGGGGTGCGCTGACGGTGTCCGGCGACAACACGGCGTCCGGCGACGACAAGGCGCTGCGCTACCTCAAACGTGTCACCGCTGAACTCCAGGCGACGCGCGAGCAGTTGCGGAGCGCGGAGCAGCGGGCGGGTGAGCCGGTGGCGATCGTGGGCATGGCCTGCCGCTACCCCGGCGGCGTCGGCTCCCCCGCCGACCTGTGGGACGTGGTCGCGGGCGGCCGGGACGTGATCGCGGACTTCCCCACCGACCGGGGCTGGGACCTGGAGACGCTGTTCCACCCCGACCCGGACCATCCGGGCACGAGTTACGCGGCGGCGGGCGGATTCCTCGACGGCGCCACCGAGTTCGACGCCGACTTCTTCGGCATCGGCCGCACCGAGGCCCTCGCCATGGACCCGCAGCAGCGGCTCCTCCTCCAGACCGCCTGGGAGACCCTGGAGGACGCGGGCCTCGACCCGGCGGCGCTGCGCGGCTCCCGGACCGGCGTGTACGTGGGGACCACCGGCCAGGACTACGCGTTCCTGTCCGCCTCGGGGCCGGGCGAGTTGGAGGGGTACTGGGGCATCGGCTCGGCCGGGAGCGTGCTCTCCGGCCGCGTGGCCTACGTGTTCGGCTTCGAGGGCCCGGCCCTCACCGTGGACACGGCCTGTTCGTCGTCGCTGGTCGGCGTGCATCTGGCGGCGCAGGCGCTGCGGCGCGGCGAGTGCTCCCTCGCTCTGGCCGGGGGCGTGACCGTGATGGCGACGCCGAAGACGTTCACGGAGTTCAGCCGTCAGCGCGGCCTGGCCCCGGACGGCCGCTGCAAGTCGTACGCCGAGGCCGCCGATGGCACCGGCTGGTCCGAGGGCGTGGGCCTGGTGCTGCTGGAACGGCTCGGCGACGCCCGGCGCAACAACCACCGGATTCTCGGGCTGGTCCGGGGGTCGGCGGTCAACCAGGACGGCGCGAGCAACGGCCTGACCGCCCCCAACGGTCCCTCCCAGACCCGGGTCATCGCCCAGGCGCTGGCCGACGCCCGCCTCGAACCGCACGATGTCGACGCGGTCGAGGGCCACGGCACCGGCAC
>NZ_JBPQTQ010000216.1:0-5111 GCF_051386415.1 Streptomyces sp. URMC 129 | reverse complement strand
TGTCCTGACCCGCCGCGCCCGCCACACGGCAGGGCCCGAGGACAGACCGCAGGACGCCGGGGTACGGGGGTCGCTCCCCCAGAAAGACCGCAGCACACCCGAATCGGCCACCCCGAGCCTCCACCGCCACCACGCCCGCCACACCGCAGGCCCGACAACGGACCACCCCACGCGAGGGCACCGGGGAGTCGCCCCCGGAAAGACCGCAGCCGGCAGGCCCGGCGGTGGTCGGTGTGGGGGCGTGGGGGAAGATGCCGGGGTGAAGACCAGACCGGAGGATGATCGGGTCGGCGTCAGTCCTCTGGCAGACTGTGGGCCCATGGGGGCAACACGCGTCAGGCCGGAAGATGAGCGAGTGGATGCAGGGCTCGTGACCGATCGGGACCAGGACACCGCCGCAGTCTCCGAGGCCCGGAAGCGACTGGGGTCGCTGCGGACCCCCCGCAGCCCCCGGCTCTGGTTCGAACTGCTGCTCATCGCCCTCAGCTACGGCATCTACTCGCTGATCCGCAACGCCGCCCCGACCCGCATCGAGCAGGCGCAGCAGCACGCCCGCTGGATCTGGGACCTCCAGGACTCGCTCGGCCTCGCGTTCGAACGGTCCGTCAATCACGCCGCCGCCGGTGTGACCTGGCTGATCGTGTCGATGAACTACTACTACGCCACGCTGCACTTCGTCGTCACCATCGCCGTCCTGGTCTGGCTCTTCCGCAGCCACCCCGGCCGGTACGGGGCCATCCGCACGGTGCTGTTCGCCACCACCGCCGTCGCCCTGGTCGGGTACTACTTCTATCCGCTCGCGCCGCCCCGCCTGATGGAGGGCATGGACTTCATCGACACCGCGCGGGTGCACCACACCTGGGGCTCGCTGTCCGCCGAGGGCACCACGCTGGCGTCCGTGTCGAACCAGTACGCCGCGATGCCGTCCATGCACATCGGCTGGTCCCTGTGGTGCGGCGTCACCGTGGCCGTGCTGGCCGCGCCCTGGTGGCTGAAACTGCTCGGCGCGCTCTACCCCGCCGTCACCCTCCTGGTCATCGTCGCGACGGCCAACCACTTCTGGCTCGACGCCGTCGGCGGCATGCTCTGCCTCGCCTTCGGGTACGCCGTCGCCCACCTGTGGTACGGGAGCCCGTGCTACCGGCTGCCCCGGCACGTCGGGCCGCCCGCCGGGCCGCCGCGGCTTCAGCCCTCGTAGAACAGCCGCTCCATCACGGCCCGCGCGCGCCGCGTCGTGCGCCGGTAGTCGTCCAGCATCCGCCCGACCTCCCCCGGCCCGTAGCCGAGGAAACGGGCGACCGCCGCCGTCTCGCGCGGGTCCGTGGGGAACGTGTCCAGCGGTCGGCCGCGCACCAGCATCACCGCGTTCCGCACCCGCGAGGCCAGCACCCACGCCTCGTCCAGCACCGCCGCGTCCACCGGGTCCAGCAGGCCGGTGTCGGCGGCGGCGGCCAGCGCGCGCCGGGTGCGGGTGGTGCGCAGGGCGGGTTCGGACCCGGCGTGCCGGAGCTGGAGGAGCTGCACGGTCCACTCGATGTCCGACAGGCCGCCGCGGCCGAGCTTGGTGTGGGTGGTGCGGTCGGCGCCGCGCGGCAGCCGTTCGGCCTCCATCCGGGCCTTCAGCCGCCGGATCTCGCGGACCGCCTTCTCCGTCAGCCCGTCGGCCGGGTAGCGCAGCGGGTCGATCAGCTCGATGAACCGCTCCCCCAGGCCCGGGTCGCCGGCGACCGGCGCCGCGCGCAGCAGGGCGTGGCTCTCCCAGACCAGCGACCAGCGGCGGTAGTAGGCGGCGTAGCTGCTGAGCGAGCGGACCAGCGGGCCGTTCCTGCCCTCGGGCCGCAGGTCGGCGTCGATGTGCAGCGGCGGGTCGATGCTGGGCAGCTGGAGCAGCCGGATCATCTCGTTGGCCACCGCGGCGGCGGCCCGGGCGGCCTCCTCCTCGCCCGCGCCGTCCATCGGCTCGTGCACGAAGATCACGTCGGCGTCCGAGCCGTAGCTCAGCTCCTGGCCGCCGAAGCGGCCCATGGCGATGACGGCGAGCCGGGTGGGCAGGCCGTCCGTCCCGTAGGAGGCGGTGGCGGCGTGCAGCGCGCCCGCGATGGTGGCGGCGTTGATGTCGGTGAGCGCGGCGCCGACCCGGTCGAGGACGGGGCCCGGGGCCTCGGCGGGCTCGGCGGCGCCGGCGCCCTCGGGGGTCGCGTAGGCGCCGACGATGTCGGCCGCCGCGGTGCGGAACAGCTCGCGCCGCCGTACGCCGCGCGCCGCCGTGACGGCGGCCTCCGGCGAGTCGGCCCGGCCGACGGCGGCCTGCACCTCCTGGGTGAGGGCGCGGCGGGTGCGCGGGCGCAGCCCGGCGGGGTCGCCGAGCAGGGCGACGGCCTCGGGGGCGCGCAGCAGCAGGTCGGGGGCGAGGCGCCCGGCGGACAGCACGCGGGCGAGGTTCTCGGCGGCGGCGCCCTCGTCGCGCAGCAGCCGCAGGTACCAGGGGGTGGTGCCCAGGGCGTCGGAGACCTTGCGGAAGCCGAGCAGTCCGGCGTCGGGGTCGGCGGAGTCCGCGAACCGGGCCAGCATCACCGGCAGCAGGGTGCGCTGGATGGCGGCCTTCCGGGTGACGCCGGACGCCAGCGCGGACAGGTGGCGGAGCGCGGCGGCGGGGTCGTCGTAGCCGAGAGCCTCCAGCCGCTCCTTGGCGGCGGCCTCGCCCAGCCGGACCTGGCCGGCGTCGAGTCGGGCGACGGCGTCCAGCAGCGGCCGGTAGAAGAGCTTCTCGTGCAGGCGGCGGACGCCCGCGGTGTGGTGGCGCCAGGCGGCGGTCAGCTCCTCGACGGGTTCGCCCGTGAAGCCCAGGGAGCGGCCGAGGCGGCGCAGCTCGGACTCCTCGGTCGGCATGAGGTGGGTGCGGCGCAGCCGGTGGAGCTGGAGGCGGTGCTCGGCGGTGCGCAGGAAGCGGTAGGAGGCGTCGAGGGAGGCGGCGTCCTGGCGACCGACGTAGCCGCCGGCGGCGAGGGCGGCCAGCGCGTCGAGGGTGGTGGCGTGGCGCAGCTCGGGGTCGGTGCGGCCGTGGACGAGCTGGAGGAGCTGGACGGCGAACTCGACGTCGCGCAGTCCGCCGGGGCCGAGCTTCAGCTCGCGCTCGGCCTGGGCGGCGGGCAGGGACTCCTCGACGCGGCGGCGCATCTGCTGCACGTCGGCCACGAAGTTCTCGCGCTCGGTGGCCTGCCACACCAGGGGGGCGACGGCGGCGCAGTAGTCGCCGCCGAGGGTGAGGTCGCCGGCCACCGGGCGGGCCTTGAGCAGCGCCTGGAACTCCCAGGTCTTGGCCCAGCGCCGGTAGTAGGCCAGGTGGCTGCTGAGGGTGCGGACCAGCGGGCCGTTGCGGCCCTCGGGGCGGAGGTTGGCGTCGACGGGCCAGATGGTGCCCTCGGCGGTGGTGTCCGAGCAGACGCGCATCATGCGGGCGGCGAGCCGGGTCGCGGCCTGGAGGGCGGGCTGCTCCCCGACGCCCTCGGCGGGCTCGCCGACGAAGATGACGTCGACGTCGGAGACGTAGTTCAGCTCCCGGCCGCCGCACTTGCCCATGCCGATGACGGCGAGCCGGCACAGGGCGGCGTCCGCGGGGGCCTCGTTCGACGCGATCCGCAGGGCGGCGCGGAGGGTGGCGGTGGCCAGGTCGGCCAGTTCGGCGGCGGTCTCCGCGAAGCCGGTGGTGCCGGTGATGTCGCGGGCGGCGATGGTCAGCAGCGCCCGGTGGTAGCGGACGCGCAGCGCGTCGGGGTCGGTGGCCGGGGCGAGGGCGGTCTCGAACTCCTCGACGCCCGGGTGCAGGTCGGCGCTCTCGAAGGCGACGAGGGCCTGCCACTCGTCGGGGTGGCGGGCGAGCTGGTCACCGAGCCCTTCGGAGGCGCCGAGGACGGCGAGCAGCCGGTCGCGCAGCGGCTTGGCGGCGAGCAGCGTGTCCAGCAGCCGGGCCCGGCGGGCCTCGGGCTGGGCCTCGGCCAGCCGGACCAGGGCGCGCAGCGCGAGGTCGGGGTCGGCGGTGGCGCCGAGGGCGTCGAGGAGCACGGGGTGGTCGCCGACCGGGCGCAGGGCGGGGGCGTCGAGGAGCCGCTCGGCGGATCTGGGGTCGGTGAACCCCCGGCGCAGCAGTTGTCCGAAACGGCTGTCGCGTCGCCCGCCCACCGGCACGGCTCGTCCCCTCTGCGCTGATGGTCCCGCTCGTCCCAGGAGGCCCGGGACGTGCCGGGCCTCCAAGAAGCGTAACCACATCCCCGCGCCGGTGACCGCCCGGTATACGCGATCCTGACGCCGGGGCCCCGTTCCCGGGCCCGGGTGTCAGCGGGTACCGGGCCCGGGTGTCAGCGGGCGTCGTCGGTGCGGAGGGTGAGGATGCGGACCACGCGGTCGCCGGTGTGGGCGTCGCGGCCGTGCCAGCAGCGGTAGTTGTCGAGCAGCAGCACCTCGCCGGGGGCGAGCGCGAACCGGGGCAGGCCGGGCTCCAGGGCGTGGACGCGCTCCTCGAACCGCTTCAGCAGGGCGCGGACGCGGTCCTCGTCCGGGTCCCGGTGCAGCGGGACGGCGCCGTCGGTGCGGCGGACGATACGGCGGCCGGTGCGGGTGTACTCGACGTGCCGGCCGACGCGCGGGGTGGCGGGCAGGCCGCGCAGCCCGGCCCAGGCTCCGTAGAGGTCGACGTCGGCGGTGGTGAGGAACTCCCACAGCTCCGGGTCGGTGTCCGCGAGACCGTCCACGAACCGGTAGGCGTCCACGACGAACGACGCGCCGCCCGACGGGGCCTGCTCGACGCACTGGACCAGGACGTGGTCCTCGTCGGGGTCGCGGCGGCGGACCGGCGTGCCGCCGGTGTCGACGACGACGTCGAAGCTGTCGGCGTGCAGGTGGACCGCGTTCCCGTCGCGCGAGTGGCGCAGGCGCGGCGGGAAGAGCTGCCGCAGCCGGGTGCCGAGGACGAGGGCGGCGGCGACGGCGAGCGCGTCGCCGTCGGGTGCCAGGCCGGTGAGGACGACGGCGCCGTCGCGGGCGAGGAGGGCGCGGGCGTCCCCGGCGCCGGTCGTGGCGGTCACGGCGGTGCGGGCGGGGACGGTACCGGGGGC
>NZ_JBPQTQ010000215.1:0-5358 GCF_051386415.1 Streptomyces sp. URMC 129 | reverse complement strand
CGGCCAGGTCACCGGACGTGATCAACGTGCGCGACAGGTCGTCCAGCCAGATCGCGACACCCTCTTGTGAGAGGCGCTTGAGTGCGTCGGTCATGGAAATCGCATCTCCTGCTGTCTCGTATATCGGTGTCAGCGCTCGGCGACGGTCAGGGATTCCCGCGCGGCCAGCGCCACGGCATCCGAGGTGAAGCCGAACTCGCGGTAGAGGGTCTCGTAGTCGGCCGAGGCCCCGAAGTGCTCCAGCGACACCACGCGTCCGGCATCGCCCACATACCGGTACCAGCTCATGCCCACTCCGGCCTCCACCGCCACGCGGGCCTTGACGGCGGGAAGCAGCACGTGGTCGCGGTACCCCCGGTCCTGCTCCTCGAACCACTCGACGCACGGCATCGACACGACGCGGGTCGGCACGCCGTCGGCCTGGAGCTCGTCGCGGGCGGCCAGGGCGATCTGCAGCTCGGAGCCGGTGCCGATGAGGATGACGCGCGGGGTGCCGCCCTCGGCCTCGGTGTGGATGTAACCGCCCAGCGCCACGCCCTCGTTGGGCTCGTACGTCGGCACGTTCTGCCGGGTGAGCGCCAGGCCGTGCGGGGCCGGGTGGGTGGCGTGCCGCTTGACGATCTCGCGCCAGGCGATGGCGGTCTCGTTGGCGTCGGCCGGGCGCACTATGTTCAGCCCGGGGATGGCGCGCAGCGACGACAGGTGCTCCACCGGCTGGTGGGTGGGGCCGTCCTCGCCGAGGCCGATGGAGTCGTGCGTCCACACGTAGGTGACGGGCAGCTTCATCAGCGCGGCCAGCCGGACGGCCGGGCGCATGTAGTCGGAGAAGACGAGGAACGTGCCGCCGTAGATCCGGGTGTTGCCGTGCAGGGCGACGCCGTTCATCACCGAGCCCATGGCGTGCTCGCGGATGCCGTAGTGGACGGTGCGGCCGTAGGGGTTGGCCTCCGGCAGCGGGTTGCCCTCGGGGAGGAACGACGACGAGGCGTCGATGGTGGTGTTGTTGGAGCCGGCGAGGTCGGCGGAGCCGCCCCACAGCTCGGGGAGCACCGCGCCCAGCTCCTTCAGGACCTGGCCGGACGCCTTGCGGGTGGCGACCTGCTTGCCCGGCTCGAAGACCGGCAGCACCTTCTCCCAGCCCTCCGGCAGCTTCGCGGCCCGGATCCGGTCGAACTCGGCGGCCCGCTCCGGGTTGGCCTGCCGCCAGGCGGCGAGCCGCTCGTCCCACGCGGCGCGGGCCCGCTGCCCGCGCGCCACGACGGACCTGGTGTGGGCGAGGACGGCCTCCTCGACGTCGAAGTGCCGCTCGGGGTCGAAGCCCAGCACCCGCTTGGTGGCGGCGACCTCCTCCGGGCCCAGCGCGGAGCCGTGCGCGGCCTCGGTGTTCTGCGCGTTGGGCGCGGGCCAGGCGATGATCGAGCGGGCCGCGATGATCGACGGCCGGCCGGTCTCCGCCCGCGCGGCGGCGAACGCCGCGTGCAGCGCGTGCGGGTCCAGGTCGCCGCTCTCCTTCGGCTCCACGCGCTGGGTGTGCCAGCCGTAGGCGGCGAACCGGGCCAGGACGTCCTCGGAGAACGCGGTGGCGGTGTCGCCCTCGATGGAGATGTGGTTGTCGTCGTAGAGCAGGACCAGGTTGCCCAGCTTCTGGTGGCCGGCGAGCGAGGCGGCCTCGGCGGCCACGCCCTCCTGGAGGTCGCCGTCGCCGGCGATGACCCACACGGTGTGGTCGAACGGCGAGGCGCCGGGGGCGGCGTCCGGGTCGAACAGGCCGCGCTCGTACCGGGCGGCCATCGCCATGCCGACCGCGTTGGCCACGCCCTGGCCCAGCGGGCCGGTGGTGGTCTCGACGCCGTCGGTGTGCCCGTGCTCGGGGTGGCCGGGGGTCCGGGAGCCCCAGACGCGGAAGGACTTGAGGTCGTCCAGCTCCATGCCGTACCCGGCCAGGTAGAGCTGGATGTAGAGGGTGAGACTGGTGTGGCCCACCGAGAGCACGAAACGGTCCCGGCCCGTCCAGTCCGGGTCCGAGGGATCGTGGTTCATCAGCTTCTGGAACAGGAGGTACGCGGCGGGCGCCAGGCTCATCGCCGTGCCGGGGTGGCCGTTGCCGACCTTCTGCACGGCGTCCATGGCCAACACCCGCGCGGTGTCCACCGCCCGCTGGTCAAGATCGGTCCATTCGAGGTCTGATGTGGTCGGCTTCTTGCTCACCCTGCGTCAGGGCTCCTTCCCGCATGTGTCAGGCCCGGCGGCGCCCCTCCCCCTGCGGCGGGACACGGCTCTACCAGGCGGTGTCGAGCCTACCTTTCGGACGCGGGGCCGACCGCCGACGCTTTCCAGGGTGCCCCGGCCGGGCCGGCCCGGCACGCTCGGCAACACGGGGGACCCGGCGACAAGCCGCGCAAGCCGGGCGTCTAAAGTGACCAGGTACTTGCCCGCAGCGCACTCGCTGATGTCGCACAACCATGAGGTGTCCGTGACGGCCGTCGATTCCCGTCCCGTGGCAGAGCTCGGACCGGGCTCTGACCGCAGGACACCGGGAGCCCGGGTCAAGGCGTTCATCGCACTGACGAAGCCGCGCATCATCGAGCTGCTGCTGATCACCACGGTGCCGGTGATGTTCCTCGCCGAGCAGGGCGTGCCCGAGCTGTGGCTGGTGCTCGCCACCTGCTTCGGCGGGTATCTGTCGGCGGGTGGCGCGAACGCGCTCAACATGTACATCGACCGCGACATCGACGCGCTGATGCACCGTACCCAGAACCGCCCCCTGGTCACCGGCGCCGTCCGGCCCGGGGAGTGCCTGGCCTTCGGGCTGACCCTCGCCGTCGCCTCGACGCTGTGGTTCGGGCTCCTGGTGAACTGGGTCTCGGCGGCGCTCTCGCTCGCGGCGCTCCTCTTCTATGTCGTGGTCTACACGATGTGGCTCAAGCGCCGCACCGCGCAGAACATCGTCTGGGGCGGCATCGCCGGCTGCATGCCCGTGCTCATCGGGTGGTCGTCGGTGACGGGCTCGCTGTCGTGGGCCGCGATGGTCCTCTTCCTCGTCATCTTCTTCTGGACGCCGCCGCACTACTGGCCGCTGTCGATGAAGGTGAAGGAGGACTACGCGCGGGTCGGCGTGCCGATGCTGCCCGTCATCGCCGCCAACACGGTCGTGGCCCGGCAGATCGTCGCCTACAGCTGGGTGATGGTGGCGGTGTCGCTGGCGCTGTGGCCGCTGGGGTACACCGGCTGGTTCTACCCGCTGGTCGCCGCGCTGGCCGGCGGATGGTGGCTCTGGGAGGCGCACACCCTGTCGGCGCGCGCACGGGCGGGGCTGAAGGGGCCCAAGCTGAAGGAGATGCGGCTGTTCCACTGGTCGATCACCTACGTCTCGGTGCTCTTCCTGGCCGTCGCCATCGACCCCTTCCTCCGCTGACACCTCACCCTTCTCACCCTTCCCCGGCCCTCCCCGGGGAACTTACTGGCCGGTAGTATGCGCTCATGACTGACACCACCGAAGTTTCCGAGGACCGCGCCCCGGACCGTGCCCCGGTGAACGCGCGCGAGGTGAAGCGCCTGGCGCGCCGCATCCGCTCCTTCGCCGCCGCGCACGGCGGGCAGGCCGAGGGCCAGATCGCGTACATCGGCGTCCGCGGCTACCGCCTGGTGCTCGTCGGCGGCGACGGCGCCTGGGGTGACGTCGTGCACACCGACCGGCAGGCCCTGGAGCAGGCGGCCGGGCAGGCCGGGGCCGAGCTGCGCGAGACGTTCGACGGCGACCTGGCGGCGCGCGTGAAGACCGGGCCGTACGAGTGGTCCCGGATGGCCGGCATCCAGGTCGGCGGCCCGAGCAACACCTGACGCGGTCGGCGCCGCCTCCGCGGCGCACGCACGAGAGCGGGGACATGCACTCTCTGCCCCTGGTGGACCAGTACGGCCACGGCATCCTCCACGGCGAGCTGGGCCTCGGCGCCTTCGAACGGCGGCTCGCGGCGCGGACTCCCCGACGGCCGGGAGCTATTTCGACAGCCCCGTCGGCCGCGCCGTGCGCCGCTGGTGCCCGCCCCTGTTAGGACTCGAACCGGACTGCCCGGCCGTCAGCTACCTCGCCAGGCGCCGCGAACTGGGCGCCTACGCGGCGGGCCGGACGCTGCTGCGCGCCAGCGGCATCAGGGTCTTCCTCGTCGACAGCGGGCCCGTCCCCGGGCAGGAGCACGCCGAGGAGGTCACCACGCCGGACGAGCTGGCCTCGGCGGTGGGCGGCCGGGCCCACGAGCTGGTCGCCCTGGAACGGCTCGCGGCACGGGCCGCCGACGCCACCGGCACGGTCGAGGAGTTCCTGGACGAGGCCGCCGGGGCCCTGGCCGCCGCCGCGCGCGCGGCGGCGGCCTTCGTCTGCGCCGCGGACGGTGTGACGGAGGGCGGCGCCGGGGTGCCGGAGCCGACCGAGGTGCGGCGCGCGGCGGGCCGGTGGCTGTCCGCCCGGGGCGCGCCCGAGCCGGTCCTTCTCCGCCACCTGCTGTGGGGCGCGCTGGAGACCGGCCGCCCGCTCCAGCTCCGGTGCACGGACCCGGTGCCGCTGACGCCGCTGCTGCACGCCGCGGCGGGCCGGGGAACGCTGGTGCTGCTGCCGCGCACACCCCACCACGCGGCGGCGGCCCGGCTGGCCGCCGCGTTTCCCCACGTGTACGCGGACGTGGGTCCGGAGCCGGGCCGGACGCTGGCCGAGGCGCCGTCCGGGAAGCTGCTGTTCTCCAGCCGCGCCCGCGCCCTGCCCGAGCTGCACGTGATCCGGGCCCGGCGGTTCCAGCGGGCGATGGGCCGGGTGCTCAGCGACTGGGTCACCGCGGGGGAGTGCTCCCCGGCGGACGCGGAACGCGTCGGCGCGATGGTCGCCGGCGGCACCGCCCGCCGGATCTACCGCCTCACCGAACGGGCCCCGGCGCGCTGAAGGGCGTGGTCGAAGCCGGGAGAGGCGGCCTTCCGGCTGTGATCGGCGGCGCCCGGCCCGTTGGGTGCCGGAGTGGCGTGGCTGCCGGGTGATCTCACCTGCGTCCCGGAATCCACGGCGATCCGGCGGGCGGTTCAGCGACGCGCCGGGGGTCCGTCCTCACCCGGGCGTCCGGCCGGCTCACCGCCCCCAGGGGGGCGACGTCCGGGGGGCACCTGGCCGATTCCGCAACGCCGTCATCGTGCGTGCCAGGAGGCACCGCCTGCCCTGAAGGGCGTGGCGGAAGCCGGGAGAGGCGGCCTTCCGGCCGTGATCGGCGGCGGCGCCCGCCCGTCGGGTGCCGGTGTGGCTTGCGCTGGACGGCCCCCTGCGACGACGGACCCTAGGCCGGTACGGGTGCCTGTGCGGGTTCGGGGCTGGGGGTCGGC
>NZ_JBPQTQ010000214.1:0-5421 GCF_051386415.1 Streptomyces sp. URMC 129 | reverse complement strand
AACATGATCTTGCAAATAGTCTGGCATTGACTTTTGGCACGCTGTTGAGTTCTCAAGGAACGGACGCTTCCTTCAGACCCCTCTCAGGATCCCCCGGGCGCTTCCCTTCGCTGTGTCCACCATATTAGCCGACTTCCGAGCCGGATTCCTAATCGGCTCTTCCGCGCGTCCTTTTCGGCGCACCCAAAAGGACCCCGGATCGGGAGGTCTTCGCTGTGATGGTGGTCCGCCTGCGGGCCACGTCCAGCTCGTCTTTCGACCGCTGTGATTCTGTGTTCCGCCTCAGGCGACTCGACCTACGTTACGACTTCGCCACCGGCGCGTCAAGTCGGGTCCTCTTGCGCTTCCCCTGGTGTGCCCTGTAGGGGCTCACCGTGGGGTCCTCGGCGATCCAGAAGCGCCACGGACGGGTCGCTCCGTCGCCGCCGACGCCCGTGCGCGGACCTGTCCTGATCGACCGCTCCGGGACCGGCGTGCCGTGCAGGATGCGCAGGTGCGCGTCCTGGGCCGGGCCGCAGATGTCCTCACCGTCAAGAGTACGGTCCACGTCAAGTGCCGTGGCGAGCCGTGCGGGGCCCCTGGCCAGCTCGGCGTCGGTGCGCGCCGCGGGCCGCCGGGCGCGGGCCAGGGCGGTGCCGGTCAGGATCTCCCCGGCGCGCACCAGGACGGCGGAGGCGTGGCCGGGCGGGCCGCAGACGAGGTTCATGCAGTGCCACATCCCGTAGGTGAAGTAGACGTAGACGTGGCCCGGCGGTCCGTACATCGAGGCGTTCCGCGCGGTCCGGCCGCGGAAGGCGTGGGAGCCGGGGTCGGCCTCCCCCGCGTAGGCCTCGACCTCCGTGAGGCGCAGGGCGATCTCGCCGTCCGGCAGGGTCCGCACCAGGGTGCGGCCGAGGAGGTCGGGGGCGACCTCCAGGACGGGGCGGTCGAAGAAGTCGCGGGGCAACGGCCTCCCCGCCGGCTCCTGTTCCACGTCGGTGTCCCCTCCCGGTCCTGGTCCGGTCCTCGTCCGGAGCTGACTAGGCTAACGCCGGCAGCGATGTACTCGACGAGGAGGATCCGAATGTCCGAGCTCCGGCGGCGCCCGCTCCCCCACGATTTCCACCCGCCGGTGGCGTCGTTCTCCGTGGTCAGCGACGACGTGACGGACGGCGCGCCGCTCAAGGACGACCAGGTGTTCGCCGCGGGCAACGTCTCGCCGCACCTGCGCTGGTCCGGCTTCCCGGAGGGGACCAGGAGCTTCGCCGTCACGTGCTTCGACCCGGACGCGCCGACCGGCAGCGGCTTCTGGCACTGGGTGCTGTTCGACATCCCGGCCACCGTGACCGAGCTGCCCGCCGGGGCGGGCAGCGGCGGGATGGCGGGGCTTCCGGCCGGGGCGGTGCACGTGCGCAACGACTACGGGACGCGTGACTTCGGCGGCGCCGCGCCGCCGCCCGGTGACGGGCCGCACCGGTACGTCTTCACCGTGTACGCGGTGGACGCGGACCGGCTGGGTCCGGACGAGAACGCCACCCCCGCGCAGGTGGGCTTCATGCTGCGCTTCCACGCCATCGGGCGGGCGCAGGTGATCGGCGAGTACGAGAACCCGGCCGCGGGCTGATCGTTCCCCCGTCCGTCCCGTTCCGTTCGCCGGGTCTTCGTCTCGGACCTGGGAAATTGCATTGTCCGCCCGGCGGGCCGGGGGCACAGTGGTGCCAGCCCGCCACGGGGCGCGGCGGCGAACCGGGAGGTGGGCGGGATGCGGCAGACCCTGGTGCTCAACGCGAGCTACGAACCGCTGTCGACGGTGTCCCTGCGGCGGGCCGTGGTGCTGGTGATCCAGCACAAGGCCGTCGTGGAGCACGCGCACCCGGGGCTGCGGGTGCGGGCGGCGGCGGTGGATCTGCCGGTGCCGCAGGTGATCCGGCTGCGGCGGTTCGTGAAGGTGCCGTTCCGACAACGGGCCCCGTGGTCGCGGCGGGGCGTCCTGGTGCGGGACCGGCACCGGTGCGCGTACTGCGGTCGCCGGGCGACCACGATCGACCACGTGGTGCCCCGTTCGCAGGGCGGCGGGGACACATGGCTGAACACGGTGGCGGCGTGTGCGGAGGACAACCACCGCAAGGCGGACCGGACGCCCGCGCAGGCGGGGATGCGGCTGCTCGCGCCGCCGTTCGAGCCGACGCCGGCCGACGCGCTGCTGCTGGCGGTGGGCGCCCAGGGCGCGGACGCGCTGCCGGACTGGCTGGTGCTGCCGAAGGCCGCGGCATCGGCGTGAGGGACTGAGACGAGAAGCGAGCACGGAACGCGAACGGGCATCGCCCGCTCCCGGGAGCCGGGGGCGGGCGATGTGCTGTCGCGGGAGGGCCGTGTCACTCGATGCGGGGCTGCTCGCGGGGGGCCGGGGGCTTGGTGAGCGGCGAGGCGCCGCCGCTGGGGTCGGCGCCGCCGTTGCCGCCGTTGGGGCCGCCCGCGTACTTGCCGAGGGTGCCGCCGATGCCCTTGAGGGCGTCGCCGAGCTCGCTGGGCACGATCCAGAGCTTGTTGGCGTCGCCCTCGGCGATCTTCGGGAGCATCTGCATGTACTGGTAGGCCAGCAGCTTCTGGTCGGCGTCGCCGGCGTGGATGGCCTCGAAGACGGTGCGGATGGCCTGGGCCTCGCCCTCGGCGCGGAGCGCGGCGGCCTTGGCGTCGCCCTCGGCGCGCAGGATCTCGGACTGCTTGGCGCCCTCGGCCTGGAGGATCTCGGACTGCCGGACACCCTCGGCCTGGAGGATCGCGGCGCGCTTGTCACGGTCGGCCCGCATCTGCTTCTCCATCGAGTCCTGGATGGAGGTCGGGGGCTCGATGGCCTTGAGCTCGACGCGGTTGACGCGGATGCCCCACTTGCCGGTGGCCTCGTCGAGGACGCCGCGCAGGGCCGCGTTGATCTCCTCGCGGGAGGTCAGGGTCCGCTCCAGGTCCATGCCGCCGATGATGTTCCGCAGGGTGGTCACCGTGAGCTGCTCGATGGCCTGGATGTAGTTGGACACCTCGTAGGTCGCGGCGCGCGCGTCGGTCACCTGGTAGTAGATGACGGTGTCGATGTTCACCACCAGGTTGTCCTGGGTGATGACCGGCTGGGGCGGGAAGGGCACGACCTGCTCGCGGAGGTCGATGCGGTTGCGGATGCGGTCGATGAACGGGACGACGATGTTGAGGCCGGCGTTCAGGGTGCGGGTGTAGCGGCCGAAACGCTCGACGATGGCGGCGCTGGCTTGCTGGATCACCTGGATGGTCTGGACGAGCGCGATGACGACCAGCACCACCAGGATGACCAGCACGATGATGATGGCCATCGTGTACTCCCCCTGCTCCTAGACGAGTTGGACTATTTTCGGTGACGCGACCGGGCCATCACATCACGACGGCGGTCGCCCCGTCGATTTCGACGACGCTGACCTGGCTCCCGGGCTCGTAGGAGTCGTCCTCCCCCAGCGCGCGGGCCGACCACACCTCTCCGGCGAGCTTGATCCGTCCGCTGGTGGCGTCGACCCGCTCCAGCACGACGGCCGACTTGCCCATGAGGGCGTCGGAACCCGATCTCAGGGCCGGGGGCTGGGTGCGGGCGCGCCGGGCGATCGGCTGGACGGCGAGGATGAGGGCCGTGGACACGGCGGCGAACACGACCACCTGGATCACCAGGCTGTCGGTCAGGCCGGCCGTGAGGGCGGCGGCGACGCCGCCCCCGGCGAGCATGCCCAGCTCCGGCATGGCGGTCAGGACGAGAGCGATCGCGAATCCTCCGGCGGCGATCAGCCACCACATCCAAAAGTCCACAAACTCATGGTAGATCGGCGGGCGCTCCCCCGAACAGGGCCGGAACGGAAGGGCTGTCAGCCCAGCGGCAGGCCGTGCGCGGTCCAACGGTCCCCGTGGCGCTCCACGATGAGGGGCAGTCCGAAGCAGTGGGAGAGGTTGGCCGAGGTGAGCACGGAGTCGACGGGCCCGGCGGCCAGGATCCGGCCCTGTCTGATGAGCAGGACGTGGGTGAAGCCGGGGGCGATCTCCTCGACGTGGTGGGTGACCATGACCATCGAGGGCGCGTAGGGGTCGCGGGCGAGGCGGCCGAGGCGGCGCACGAGGTCCTCGCGGCCACCGAGGTCGAGGCCGGCGGCCGGCTCGTCGAGAAGCAGCAGCTCGGGGTCGGTCATCATGGCGCGGGCGATCTGGGTCCGCTTGCGCTCGCCCTCCGAGAGGGTGCCGAAGCGCCGGTCGAGGTACTCGCTCATGCCGAGGCGGTCGAGGAAGGCTCGGGCGCGCTGCTCGTCCACGTCGTCGTACTTCTCCTGCCAGCCGGCGGTCATGCCGTAGGCGGCGGTGAGGACGGTCTGCAGGACGGTCTGCCGGCGGGACAGCTTGTCGGCGAGGGCGCTGCTGGCCATGCCGATGCGGGGGCGGAGCTCGAAGACGTCGACGGCGCCGAGCTTCTCGCCGAGGATCTGGACGGTGCCGGAGGTGGGGAAGAGGTAGCTGGAGGCGATGTTCAGGAGGGTCGTCTTGCCGGCGCCGTTGGGGCCGAGGATGACCCAGCGTTCTCCCTCGGCGACGGCCCAGGAGACCTTGTCCACCAGAGACCGGCCTTCGCGGACCACGGATACGTCCACCAGCTCCAGTACATCGCTCATGCGCGCGGTTTCTCCCCTTGCGGTCGCCGTTTTCGGTGCCAGTGGGCCCCATGTCAAAACCTACGCCACTGTCCGCCCTCATCGGTCGTCAGGAGGCTTGTTGGGCTCACTTCCCTAAGGTAGAGGTCATGCTGGATGAACCTCGTGCGGGGCGGCTGGCCGCCTGGGGCAATGCGCTGTTCGCCGGACTCGTCGCACCGGACGACGCGGCGTCGAGGGTGGTGGGCGACGACACCGTGCACCGGGTGGCGGGGCTGCCGGGTGAGCCGGGTCAGGTGGGGCTGACGCTGGCGCTGGGGCGGCTGCGGTCGTCGGGCGTGGTGGGGCTGCGGATCGCGCTGCCGATGCCCGGGCATCCGCTGGGGCTGTGCGGTCCGCCGGAGTTCAACGTGGCGGCGCTGGCGGCCGGGGAGGCGGTGCTGGCGACCGGTCCCGGTGCGGCGGTGGGGCTGGTGCCGGAGGTGAGCGAGGCCGGTCCGGCCGGGGACGTGATCACGGAGGTGCTGTGGCGGTGTCTGCCGGTGCGGCAGGGGCCGCCGGCGGACGTGCCGTCGCTGGGCGAGGCCGAGCGGGAGCTGGCCGAGGTGCTGCGGGACGCGACGGAGGCGCTGGCGCGGCTGGACGTGGCGAGCGCCGGGCCGATGGCGCGGGCGCGGCTGGAGGCCTACCGGGCGCGGATGGAGCGGGGGCGGCAGGTGCTGGCGCCGGGGTATCCGCCGCGGGCGGTGCGGGTGCTGGAGCTGGCGCAGCGGGTGGGGGCGCTGGTGGGGAT
>NZ_JBPQTQ010000213.1:0-5473 GCF_051386415.1 Streptomyces sp. URMC 129 | reverse complement strand
GGACGGCCCCGCGCGAAGTGCCGCGCGGGGCCGCCGCTGTCCGGCCGGAACAGCTCAGAGGCAGAGCAGGAAGCTGTTCGAGCTGTGCTTGTCGCAGGCGAGGAGGCTCAGGCTGCTCTGGTCGCCACCGCCGCCACCGCCGCCGGTGGTCGCGGCCTCGGGCTCCATCGTCTGCAGGTCGAGCAGGGACATGGGGCATTTCCTTTCGTCGGTAACCAGTGGCTCCTCCGCCGCGGGGCGGCGGGGGCGCCTCTTTGGTGCGGCCCTCCGTCGGAGGGCCGGTCCTTAGGGCCGCCCCGGGGGCGGCAGGAAGGGGAGCCGGGGGCCTGGCCCGCCGCCTCCCGCGGTGCGGTGCCGGGCCGCGCCCAGCGCCAGCAGGCAGCCGGCGGTGCCGGTCGCCAGGTCCATGGACAGGCGCATCATCTGCTCGCCGGGGAAGGCGAGTTCGCCCTCGTAGTCCATGGCGTACCAGTCCATGGCGTCGCGCTGGGCGATCAGCGCGGCCGGGTCCGCGGCGGCCGGGGTGGCGGTGCGGGCCAGGTGCCAGACCATGCCCGCCCGGCCCCGGAACAGGCCCGGCTGCGCGTAGTAGCGCAGCATCGCGCCGGGCAGGATCTCCGCCCGCGCCCGCTCGAACGAGGCGTCGGCGGCGTGGGCGAGGTAGTCGTCGAGGACGGCGGCGATGCCCGCGCTGCCCTCACCGAGGTACGGCAGGATGCGGTCCCCCTCGTCGACCACAAGCGTGCCGCGGCTGTCGTGGACGCAGTGGTGGTCCAGGTCGCGCCGCAGGGCGGTGGCGGCCAGGTCCAGCAGGGCCCGGTCGCCGGTCCGTTCGTAGCGCCGCAGGAAGAGCAGGGCGGGTCCCGACGCGCCGTGGAGCAGCCCGGCGCGCCTGCGCCCGCGCGGCGCGGGCGGCCCGGTGAGGGACGCGGCGGCCAGCTCGGTGGCGCGGGCGGCCCGCGCGGCCAGCGCGTCGTCGCCGGTGGCGGCGGCCAGGTCGTCCAGGACGAGGCCGACCCCGGCCAGGCCGCCGTGGAGGTCGGCGGGCAGGCGCTCCCAGCGTTCCGCGAGCGCGAGGGCGGCCAGGTCGAGGGCGGGCTGGGTGTGGCCGAGCCGGTGGAGGGCGTGGACGACGCCGAACAGCCCGTCGTAGAGGCCGAGCCGGCAGCCCTCGGGCGGGGCGGCGGCGTGCCGCAGCAGCCAGCGCTCGCCCTCCTCGTACCGTGCGGCGCCGGTCTCGGCGAGGGCGTAGAGCACACCGGCCGCGCCGTGGGCCAGGCCGAGGCCGCCGCCCGTGGCGAACTGGGCGATGTCGCCGGGGAAGAGGCGGTCATCGCGCTCGGGCGTGGCCGAGGCGAGGATCGCGCGGACCATGGAGGCGCGGCAGCGCTCCCAGTCGCCGGACGGCAGCGGCACCACCGGCGGCGCGGTCACCCGGGGGGCGGGCGCCGGGGAAGGGCGGCGGCCCTCGATCTCCGCGACGGCCTCGTCGAGGAACCCCTCGGGCAGGTCGGGGAACTGGCGGGCGGCGACCTGCGCCAGGTGCGCGGCCTTGCCCGCGTCGACCGCGAACAGCGAGGTCATCGGCAGGAACAGGGCCAGCCGCAGACAGGCCAGCGCGTAGCGGTCGACGGCGTGGCCGGTCCGGTCGCGGGGGGCCATGAATCCGGGGTGGGCGACGATCTGCCGTCCGTTGTCGGCGGCCGGGGCGGCGGCCTCGAAGTCCAGCAGCGACACGGACTCGCCGTCCGGCGCGACCATCACGTTGAACATGTGGAGGTCGTTGAAGACGAGCCCGCGCTCGTGCAGGGCGGCCACGGCCCGCTCCACGCCCGCGAGGACCGTCAGCGCCCACCGGGTGTACCCGGCCAGGGCGGCGGGGTCGGGGTCGACGGTGAGCAGCGGATGGCGTTCGGCGAAGAAGGAGTTGAGGGTGCGGCCCGGCAGGAAGTCCATCACCAGGAAGCGGTGGTCGCCCAGGGTGAACCAGTCGCGCACGCCGGGCGCCACGGACAGGCCGGCCAGCCGTTCCAGGGCGGCCTTCTCCCGCTCCAGCCGTGTGACGGCGTCGGCGCCGTCGGCCGCCAGGCCCGCGTACGGGCGTGCCTCCTTCAGCACCACCTGCTCGCCGTCGCGCAGGTCGGTGCCGCGGTAGACGCCGCCGCCGTTGGAGAAGTGCAGGGCGGCGTCGATGCGGTAGGGCAGGTCGCGGACGGTGACGCCGTTGCGGGCGGCGAGGTGCGGTTCGAGGAAGGCGGGCAGGGTGACCCACTCGGGCACGCCGAAGGTGGGTGTCCTGCGGTCCGGGACGAGCCGGCCCTCGGCGTTCTCGATGGCGGGCACCAGGGTGCCGGAGCCGTTGTCGCAGTAGCGCGGGGCGAACGCGCCGTACCGGACGTACAGCGGGCCCTCGTGCCAGCGCAGGTCGGTCAGGATGTACGGCCCCGGCTCGCCGTCGAGCAGCTCGCCCAGCTCGGTGAGGACGGTGTGCGTCTGCTCCTCGTCCGCCGGGTAGATCGTCGCGAACTTGCCGCTGCTGTCCCGCCCGGCGTATTTCGAGTTGCGCAGGAAGAGCTGCGGCCGGCTGGGCACGAATTTGAAGGGAATACGGCGGGGCACGCAGTATTCCCAGATTTTCGCGGCCGTCTTGTCCGCGTTGGCCAGAGCGGCGGAGGCGTGAATCTTCCAGCCCTGGAGGGGCATTTCACCGGACGGCGGCTGCATGTGCAGCCAGTCGCCGACTCTTTGGGTGGACCAGCCCTCGGGCACCGGGCGCCGCGCGGTCTCGAAGAGTTCCGGCGCGTCGCCCCGGCCGGTGCCCTGTCCGGCCACCCGGTCCGGGGTTTCGTAGAAATACTTGTCCACCAGGCAGAAAACCTCGTACCGCTTGTCCATCGCCCTCCTTCGGCACGTGAACAAGAGGTTTTCACGCCGCCCGGCCGACCGGACAGTCACTCATGTCATGAGACGGCCGTGCGGAACGCACATGTCGCGACAGTCGCGTTGTCACGCACCGCGGTCGGCGACGGGTTTACGGCCGACCCCGCACAATTCCTCGGCTCCGTGGGAGGAGCCCAGGCCGGACACCTCGGGGCGCCACTGCGGCACGGGCACCACGCCCGGCTCGACCAGTGCGAGGCCGTCGAAGAACCCGGCGATCTCCTCGGGCTTGCGCAGGATGTACGGCACCGCGCCGCCCTCGTTGTAGCGGCGCTGGGCCTCCGCGAAGGCCGTGTCGCTGTCGCTGCTGTCCGCGAGGGCGAGGTAACTGCCGGGCGGCAGGCCGTCCATGAGCCGCCGCACGATCGCGTACGCCTCCTGGGTGTCGGTGATGTGGCCGAGCACGCCCATCAGCGTCAGCGCGACGGGACGGCCGAAGTCCAGGGTGCGGGCCGCCTCCTGGAGGATGGTGTCCGGCTCGCGGAGGTCGGCGTGCACGTAACTGGTCGCGCCCTCGGGCGAGCTGGTGAGCAGGGCGTGGGCGTGGGCCAGCACCAGCGGGTCGTTGTCCACGTAGACGACGCGGGCCTCGGGGGCCACCCGCTGGGCGACCTCGTGGGTGTTGTCGACGGTCGGCAGGCCGGTGCCGACGTCGAGGAACTGGCGGATCCCCGCCTCGCCGGCGAGGAAGCGCACCGCGCGGGCCAGGAAGTACCGCTGGGCACGGGCGAGATCCACGATGCCGGGGAAGACCTTGCGGTACTCGTCGCCCGCCGCCCGGTCCACGGCGTAGTTGTCCTTGCCGCCGAGCCAGTAGTTCCAGATCCGCGCCGAGTGCGGCACCGACTTGTCGATGCCCGACGTCACGTCACGTTCCTCTGCCACAGGGTCAACTCCCGCGCACATCATCGTGGTTCACCGGTCTCTCCGGCGGGCTACGAGAGAACCACAGGCCGGGCGGTGCGGCAACGCCGGGCGCGTCCCAGGTCAGGACGGGTGGCCGAGCACGTGGCGCTGGATGGCGCCGGCCGCCGCGCCACGGGCCCAGGCGGCGGCGTCGACGGGCCGGATCACCAGCTCGACCCGGGCGGCCAGGGGGTCACGGTCCGCGCGCAGGGCGTCGTCCACGGCGGCGCGGGCGGCACCGGCCAGGCCGACACCCTCCCCGGTGAGGACGACGGTGGTGGCCAGGGTGAGGTTGGCGACGGCGGCGATCAGCCGCCCCAGGGCCCGCGCGGCGGCGGTGACCAGCGGCAGGGCCACCGGGTTGCCGTCCTCGGCCAGGCTCAGCAGTTCGGTGTACTCCACGGGGCGGCGCAGCGCGGTCGCGGCGGCGGCGCACAGCGCGGGGACGGACAGCATCGCGGTGGCGCAGCCCTGGTGGCCCCGCGGGCAGGGCGGGCCGAAGGGGTCCAGCGGGAGGTGCGCGGCGGGGCCCAGCCCGGCGTCCGGCCCGTCGACCACGCGGTCGTGGACGACCAGGCCGTAGCCGACGTCGACGCCGGTGGTCAGGACGGCGAACCGGTCCCGGCCCCGGCCCGCGCCGAACCAGTGCTCCGCGCGGGTGAGGGCCAGCAGGTCGTTGTCCACGAGGACCGGCAGCCCGAGGGCGTCGGAGAGCAGCCGGGCGAGCGGCACCCCGGCCGTCCAGCCGAGGGAGGGGGCGCGGGTGACGACGGCGTGGTCCCGCACCTGGCCGCCGAGGCTGACCCCGGCGGCGGTGATGCCGGGGGTGGCCGCCGCCAGCTGGTCCGCGAGCCCGCGGACGGTGGCCACCACGGCCGCCGGTTCCGGCGCGGGCCCCGGCAGCGCGGACCGGCCGGAGGCGATCACTCCGGCCCGCAGGTCGGTGACGACGGCGTGCGCCTCCTCGCCCGTGAGCCGCACCCCCAGGAAGCGGTGCGCGTCCGGCACCACGTCGAGCGGCCGGGTCGGTCGCCCGGTGCGCGGCTCGCGGCTCGGGCCCGTCTCCGTGAGCAGTCCGCTCTCCAGCAGCGGGCGGGCCAGCCGGGTGAGGCTGGCGGCGGACAGGCCCAGCCGCCGCGCCAGTTCCCCGCGGGGGAGCGGGCCGCGCAGCAGCACCTCCAGCGCGACGGCGCGCGCGGGGCCGGACAACGGTGTCCGGGGCGGCAGCGGTAATGAGGTCATGAAGCGTCATCCTGCCACGCCCAGAGTTGCCGTAGGGAAATCATGCTTTCGTATCAGCCGCACCCGAGGGCGTGCACACGGGAACGACGACGCGGATTCGGGACGAGTTGACGCGGCGAAAGGACGGTCCGGAGAATGACCGGGCGCCCGGTTTCTCGCGCGCGTGATCCTCCCAGCGAGATGAGGTCCCGCCATGTCTTCCGCCATCGCAGCCTCCGGCAACGCGACCGCCGTCGAGCCGTGGTGGAAGTCCGCCGTCATTTATCACATTTATCCGCGCAGTTTCGCGGACTCGAACGGGGACGGGATCGGGGATCTCCGGGGGATCACGGGCCGGCTGGACTATCTGGCCGAGCTGGGGGTGGACGCGCTGTGGCTGTCGCCG
>NZ_JBPQTQ010000212.1:0-5627 GCF_051386415.1 Streptomyces sp. URMC 129 | reverse complement strand
CCACGGCGCGGAGACCCGCGCCGTGGCGCGCAGCGGGGCGTTCGGACTGTTCGGCGCCGGAGTCGCCGCCCTCGGCGGCTTCGCCCTCACCGGCGTCGTCACGCACGGTCTCGGACCGGCCGGCGCGGGCGTCTTCTTCGAGGCGTTCGCGCTCTTCACGATCCTCGCCGCCGTCGGCACGGCGGGCGCCGACACCGCCCTGCTCTACACCGCGACGCGCGCCCGCGCGCTGGGCCGCGTCGCCGAGCTGCGCCGGGTCATGGCGATCGCCTTCGGCCCGTCCGTGCTCGCCGCCACCGCGCTGGCCGTGGTCCTGTGGGCCGCCGCGCCCGGCCTGGCCCGGCTGCTGACCGACGAGGCGCACCAGGAGCAGGGCGCGGACTTCCTCGCGGTGCTCGCGCCGTTCCTGGTGTGCGCGATCACCGGCCTGATCGCGGTCCAGGCCACGCGCGGCTTCGGGGGCCTGCGGATCTATGTGGGGCTCCAGCAACTCGCCCTCCCGCTGGGCCGCGTGCTCCTGGTCGCGGCCGTGCTGGCGTTCGGCGCCCGGGGACTGGCGGTGCCGCTGGCGTGGGCGGTGCCGCTGCTGCTGACCTGCCCGCTGGCGCTGTGGGCCCTGGCCGGGCAGCTCCGCCGCACCGAACGCGCCCTGCTGCCCGCCTCCGCGCCGCCGCGCCCGGTGCGGGAGGTGGCCCGCGAGTTCTGGGCCTACGCGGCCGGTCGCGGCTTCGCGCAGGCGTTCACGCAGTCGATCGTCTGGTTCGACGTGATCATCGTCGGGGCCCTGCGCTCCGCCCACGAGGCCGGGATCTACGCCGCCGCCAGCCGGTTCGTCACCACCGGCACGCTGGTGATGCAGGCCATGCGGCTGGCGATCCAGCCGCAGGTGGGCGCGGCGCTGGCGGTCGGCGACACGCGGCGCGCCGAGGACCTGTACCGGATCTCGACGCAGTGGATCACGGCTTCCTCCTGGCCGCTGTACCTGGTCCTCGCCACCTTCGGCCCCCAGGTGCTGCGGGTGTTCGGCGAGGAGTTCGCGGACGGCGCCGACGCGTTGAGCATCCTGGCCGTCGCGATGCTGCTCAACCTGGCCACGGGGAACGTCAACACCGTGCTGCTGATGGCGGGCAAGAGCCGCTGGACCGCGCTGAACACCGTGGTGGCGCTGGCCGTGAACGTCGGCCTCAACCTGCTGCTCGTCCCGGACCACGGCATCGTCGGGGCGGCCATCGCCTGGTCCGCGAGCATCGTGTGCGAGCAGGCCCTCGGCATGTACCAGGTCCGCTTCCTGCTCGGCCTGCGCGGCCACGGCCGCGGCTTCGTCCTCTCGGCGGCCCTGGCCGCCGTCGTCTTCGGCGGCGGCGGACTGGCCCTGCGCCTGGCGGCGGGAACGGACCTGTGGGTCTTCGCGACCTACGTCACGGCCGCGACGGCCCTCTACGCCGCCGTCCTGTGGCGCTTCCGCGCCACCCTCGAACTCCCCGCCCTGCTGACCACGATCAGAGCCCGCCGCCCGCGGACACCGGCCCCGGCCGTTCAGGCGCGGGTGTGGCGGGCCCGGGAGGCCACCGGCACGACCAGGGCACAGCCGGCGATGGGCGTGTCGAGCCGCTCCAGGGCCGTGGCCAGGGACTTCACCTCGCCGGTCCTCGTCTCGCGGGACTGGGCGACGAGGACCGCCGCGCCCGCCGCGCTCGCCAGGGTCACGGTCTCGGAGTGGCTCAGCTCGCCCGACGTGTCGAGCACCACCCAGGTGCCGCCGCCGGTCAGTTCGGCGATCAGCGCGCGGAACTCGTCGCTCGCGATCACCTCCCGCGCGCCGCCGCCCATGTCGTCGCCGAGGGCCACGCGCAGGCCGGGGATGCTCGTCGTGTGCAGGGTGACCTTGCCCGTTCCGCCCGCCGCCGCCAGCGGGGCGAGGCCGGGGGCCGCCGGGCCGCGCCAGCCGGGGGCCACCAGGACCACGTCGCCCAGCGCCTCGGCCAGGGCGGTCGCCAGGTTGGCGCCCGGGAGCGCCCGGTGGGCGGGCCCGGTGAGGTCGGCCACCAGCAGCACCCGGGTGCCGCGCCGCCGCAGGGCCGGGACGAGCAGCGCGCGCAGCAGGCGGTACGACTCGGCGGCCGGCCCGGCCGGGTCCTCGACCAGCGCCAGCGTCGCCGCGCCCGACGGGATCTCCGCCAGCAGCGGCGCCCCGGCCGCCTCGCCGGCCTCGCGCCCGCCGCCGATCCGGCCGTCGAACCCGTCCCGCGCGAACGCCGCCGCGACCGCCAGCACCAGCGCCGCCAGCACCCCGCCCGCCAGCATCAGCGGGTCGTCGGCGGGGGAGCTCGCCACCGCCGTGTCCGCGCTCTCCAGTACGGACCCCGGGTGGAAGGAGACCGCCTGGAGATCGTTCCGCCGGTCCGTCAGCCCCTGCACGTCCCGCAGCGCCAACTGCCGGTCCGCCTCGGCCTCCTGGGCCTCGGCGGAGCCCGCCACGGCCGCCGCCAGCGCCTCCTCGGCGGCCATCAGCGCGGCGCGCGCGTCGCCGATCGACACGTCGATGCTCTCCAGCATCTCCTCCTGGCGCGACCGCGCCTGGGTCTCGCGGTTGCCCAGATAGGCGTCGGCGACCGCGTTGACGCCGTCGATCGCGGCCTGCCGGGCGCCGGCCTCGTAGGTCAGCCGGAGCGTCGCGGTGTCGCTCGCCGGCGTCACCGTCAGGTGCGCGCGCATGGCCTCGCCGGAGCGCCCGCCCGCCAGCTCGGCGGCGGCCAGCGCGGTCACCGCGGAGGAGCGCGCCACCTGGGCCTCACTCTCCGTGTTCACGAGCTCGTCGGGTGTTCTGCCCGCCGTGAACGGGTTGGTCCCGATCGGGTTGACGCGGACCACGCTCGTCGCCTCGTATGTCGACGGCGCCAGGGCCGCGTAGCCGGCGACGCCGGAGACGCCAGCCAGGGCCACGGCGAGCATCGTGCGCCAGCGGCGCCGCGGCACCTCCACATAGCGTCTCACATCGACGGACCGCACGTCAGGCGTGCCACTCGTGCCACTCATGAGAACCTTTGCTCGGGCTTTGCTTGCATATCGACATCTGAGCACTTCCGCCGCCCCGGCCGGCGCCGGTTCTCGGCTCTGGGGCGTTCCGGAGGAGATCGCGTGAATACGGTGCGCGCGTGATCACCGTATTAACAACTCCGGGCGAGGAAGGGGACGGTGAAGCGCGTTCCGGCCGAATGCCCACGCCCATGCCCGGCGTTCGGATGATAATCTCACCGCCTCGGTCTCTGGCAAGTAAATGAGACGTGTATCCGGCCGAAGCTCATACCGGAGACCGGAATCCGCAAGCGCCCGGTAAGCGATGAGGTCACACCATGAGCGAGAGCGCCGTGGCACCGGAGTCCCCGGCAGCGACGACCAAGCCCGCCCCCACCGTCAGCGTCGTGGTCCCCACCCGGGACCGCCCCGAACTGCTGCGCCGAGCGGTCACCGCCATCCTGGGCCAGCGCTACGACGGCCCCGTCGAATGCATCATCGTGTTCGACCAGAGCGACCCCACCGCGCTGGACGTCCCCACCCGTGCCGACGGCGAGGGCGGCGGCGCCCGCACCCTGCGGTACCTGCGCAACGACCGCACCCCCGGCCTCGCCGGCGCCCGCAACACCGGCATCCTGGCCGCCACCGGCGAACTCGTGGCGTTCTGCGACGACGACGACGAATGGCTGCCCGGAAAGCTCAGCGCCCAGGTCGAGCTGCTCGAACGCCACCCCGAAACCCCCCTGGTCTCCGCCGGGATCATCGTCAGCTACGGCGACCGCGACATTCCCCGGCTCGCGCCCGACCGGCCGCTGGGCCGCGCCGACTTCCTGCGCGACCGGATCATGGAGATCCACCCCAGCACCGTCCTGGTCCGCCGTCGCCTCCTCCTGGACCGCATCGGACTGGTGGACGAGGAGATCCCCGGCGGGTACGGCGAGGACTACGAGTTCCTGCTGCGCGCCGCCGACCTCGGCGGCATCCGCGCCGTGCACCGGCCGCTCGTCCGCGTCCTGTGGCACGCCAAGTCCTTCTTCTTCGACCGCTGGAAGATGATCATCTCCGCGCTGGACTATCTCGTCGACAAGCACCCCGACTTCCGCACCGAACCGGTCGGCATCGCCCGCATCGAGGCCCAGCTCGCCTTCGCCCACGCCGGGCTCGGCGACATGCCGCGCGCCCGCCGCTTCGCCGCCCGCGCGTTCCGCAACAACTGGCGCGAACAGCGGCTCTACGCCGCCCTGCTCGCCAGCACCCGCCTGGTGAAGGTCGACACGATCGTCAAGCTCGCGCACCGCGCCGGCCGAGGGATCTGATGCCCCGCCCCCTCCCGCGGTGGCCGCTGTACGCGCTGTTCGTCGCCTTCCCGATCTGGTGGACCCTCGGCCTGGGCGACATGATCTGGCCGCTCTTCGCCATCCCCATGACGGTCCTGCTGCTGCGCCACGGCCGGCTGCGCGCGCCCCGGGGCTTCGGCCTGTGGCTGCTGTTCCTGGTGTGGATGCTCGCCTCGGCCATCCAGATCGACACCGGCGGCCGGATGATCGGCTTCTTCTACCGGGCGCTGATCTACCTCGCCGCCACCGTCATCTTCCTCTACGTCTACAACGGCACCGAACGCGACCTCCCCGCGCGCCGCGTCGCGCTCACCCTCACCGCCTACTGGGCCGCCGTCATCGCCGGCGGCTACCTCGGCGTGCTCTTCCCGCACGGCTCGCTCGACACGCCCATGGCCCACATCGTGCCGCAGGGCCTCCAGAGCAACGAGCTGGTCGCGCACATGGTCAACCCCCGCTTCTCGCAGGGCAATCCGGACGGCTTCTGGCAGAACGAGCCACGCCCGTCGGCCCCGTTCGCCTACACCAACGGCTGGGGCCACAACTACGCCGAGCTGATCCCGTTCGTCCTCGTCGCCCTCGCCTTCCTGCGCCGCGGGCCGCTCTTCCGGCTCGTGCTGGTGCTGCTGCCCGTCTCGCTGATCCCGGCCTTCCTGACCGTCAACCGCGGCATGTTCGTCGCCCTCGGCCTCGGACTCGGCTACGCCGCGCTGCGGATGACCGTGCGCGGCAACGCCAAGGGCCTGCTCACGCTCGGCGCGCTGCTGATCGCCGCGCTCGGCGTCAACCTCGCCATCGGTGTGGAGGACCGCGTCGCCGACCGGGTCTCCAACAGCGCGACCAACGAGACGCGGCTGGCGGTCTACCAGGAGGCGTACGAACGGACGCTGGAATCCCCGCTGTTCGGCTACGGCGCGCCGCGCCCCTCGCTGCTCGGCGAGGGCGTGCCCGCCGTCGGCACCCAGGGCCAGTTCTGGAACGTGCTCTTCTCGCACGGCTTCGTCGGCGCCGCCCTGTTCCTCGGCTGGTTCGTGTGGCTGTGCTGGCGCACCCGCCGGGCGCCCACCGCCACCGCCCTGTGGACCCACGTCGTCGTCGTGATGACGACGGTGATGATCTTCTACTACGGCCTGATGGACTCCGGCCTGGTCATCGTGATGATCGCCGGAGCGCTGGCGCTGCGCGAGGCCGAGAGCCACCCGCCCACCCGGCCCAGAGCCGCGCCGCTCCTCGCGACCCCCACGCCACCGCGGGTCCCGGCCCCCGCCTGAGCCC
>NZ_JBPQTQ010000211.1:0-5638 GCF_051386415.1 Streptomyces sp. URMC 129 | reverse complement strand
CCCCCCCCCCCCCCCCCCCCCCCCCCCCCCCCCCCCACGTCGTCCCGCAGGGAGCGGACGTTGTAGCTCACCAGCCGGATCTCGTCGGCCACGGGCCCCGTCAGCCCTGGCGGGCCAGGTCCGCCGCGCCCACCAGGCCCGCACGGCCGCCGAGTTGGGCGGCGAGGACCTGCGCGTGCGGCCGGTATCTGCTGCCGACGAGCCAGCGCCGGAACGACTTGCGGATCGGGTCGAGCACCAGCTCTCCCTCGTCGGAGACGCCGCCGCCGACGATGAACGCGGACGGGTCGAACAGCGAGGCCAGGTCGGCCAGTCCGGCCCCGGCCCAGCGGGCCAGCTCGCGGAAGGAGTCGACGGCGACCTTGTCGCCCTGCCGCGCGGCGGCGCTGACGTGCCGGCCCTCGATGCCCTCGGGGGTGCCGTCGCCCAGTCCCAGCAGGATCGCGGCCGACTCGGGGGTCGCGCTGGCGCGCTGTCTGGCGTAGCGGACCAGGGCGCGGCCCGAGGCGTACTGCTCCCAGCAGCCCTGGCTGCCGCAGCCGCACAGCAGGCCGTCCGGCACCACCCGGATGTGGCCGAACTCCCCGGCCACGCCGAACCGCCCGCGGTGCAGCTTGCCGCCGATGATGATCCCGCCGCCCAGGCCGGTGCCGAGGGTCACGCAGACGACGTCGTCGTGACCGGCGCCCGCGCCGAAGCGGTACTCGCCCCAGGCCGCGGCGTTCGCGTCGTTCTCCACGACGACGGACATGCCGACCCGCTGCTCGATCTTGTCCTTGAGGGTCTCGTGGCGCCACTGGATGTTGGGCGCGAACAGGACCGTGGCCCGCTTGTCGTCCACGTAACCGGCGGCCCCGATGCCCACGGCCTCGGCGGAGACGCCCCTGCCGACGGTGCTGATCGCGGCGGCGATGGCCTCCACGACGCCCTCGGGGGTCGGCGGGGTCGGTACCTGGGAGGTGTCGAGAATCGTGCCGTCCTCGTCGACCACCCCGGCCGCGATCTTCGTCCCGCCGATATCGACACCGATGGTCAGTCCCATATGTCCCTCAACTGAAGTCAGTGGATCCCCGCCTGGCGACCACCGTACCGGAGGGTGAACGGGGCTTCGCCGGATCGGACGAGGATCAGTCGAGGTCGATACGGTGCGAGCCCGCGGCGTCCCCGGGTTCTCCCCCATCGTCCCGGTCGGCCCCGCGCGGCGGCTCCCCGGACGCCGGGCGCGACCAGCGCTCCTCGTGCCCGAGCACGGCGGCCCGGTAGGCGGCGAGCAGCTCCTGCCCGGCGTTGGCGAGGTGCTGGAACGTGTCCGCGTTCCGCTCGATCACCGGGTCCAGCGCCGCCCGCGCCCGGTCGGCCAGCGGCCCGGCGGCCATGCCGATGCCCGGGCCGAGGGCCCGGCCGAGCCGCCCGATCCTCTCGGTCACGGCGTCGGCGAGCGCCCGCAGCTCCGCCGCGGCGTCGCCGGGCGGCGCCCCGTACCGCTCGCGCCTGCGGGCGCGCTCGGCGGTGAGGTCCTCCTCGCACGCCGTGGCCCAGGCATCGGGGTCCGGCGGCGGAGGGGTGGGGCCGGGCTGTCCCGGCCGATCGGTGGTGTCGCTCATCGCGGCCTCCTGGGACTCGACCGTCACGGCCGACGGTACCCGAACGGGCGCTTGCCGTTGAGTGCTCACCCGGGGTCCGGCCCGGTCGCCCGCCCGGCCGCCCGCCCGGGCCCTTGTTCGGGCGCCCGCTCGGGCCAGCGGGCGGGGTCGGGAGCGAAGCGCACGGCCAGGCCGCCGGGCTCCTCGAACGCCGCGCCCGCCACCGCGCACCGGCGCAGCGCGGCGGGCAGCGGCAGGATCCGGCGGAACGGCCCGGCGTCCACGATCAGTTCGTCGCCCCGCCGGACCACGCCGAGGTCCGCGCGCGTCGCGCCCGGCAGCGGCAGGCGCCAGACCAGGACGCCGTCGGCGGCCAGCCGGTCCTCGACCCCGGGCCCGGTCCGCGCCGCCCGGCCGGGCTCGCCGGGCGGCGGCACCGACAGCTCGGCCAGGTCCGCCGGGCTCTCCGGATCCCGGCCCAGGTGCGGCACCAGATACGGCGAGGTCAGGCCGGTCGCGGCGGTCACCGTGTCCAGCGCGGCCCACTGCCGGTCGGCGAGCGACGCCAGCCACCGGTCGGTGGACCGCACCGGCAGCAGCCGGTTGGCGACCAGCGACTCCACGGCCAGGCCGTGCAGCGCCAGCCCGGCGCGGGCCGCCCGCACCGCGCCGGCGGAACGGTCACCCGGATCGAGGACGAGGCGGACGGCGGCGCCCGGCCCCTCGATCAGCTCCTGCGCGGAAGCCAGGCCCGCGTCCCAGCGGTCCGCCGACGCGTACAGACCCTCCGCGGGCAGCGGCACCCCGGCCAGCTGCGCCAGCAACGGGCGCAGCGCGCGGGCGGCCTGGCGCTCGGGCGGCAGCAGGCGGCGCAGGTAGCGGCGCGCCTGGCCGGGCAGCGCCAGCAGCCTCACCGCCTCGGCGGCGGGCGGCAGATCGACCACGATCAGCCGCCAGCGGCCGGTGGCGTGGGCCGCGACCAGGGCCGTCAGCAGGGCGGGGGCCGCCGAGCCGGGCAGTTCGGTCAGCTCGTCGTCGTCCAGGGTGGCCGCGCCCAGCGCGTCCAGGGTGGGCCGGGCGTACCGCTGGGCGGCGAGAACGGCCGCGCGGAACCGGGCGGCCGGGTCGGTCGCTGCCACGTGCAGCCCGGGGGCGGCCTCGGCGGGCTCGTCCGGCCAGGCGGGCGGCGGCGCCCCGAACAGCCCGGCCGGCCCGGCGGGCTCGCGGCTCAGCAGCAGCGTGGCCTGCCCGGCGCGGGCGGCGGCCAGCGCGGTGGCCGCCGCCACCGTGGTGATGCCGTCACCGCCGGGGCCGGTGACGAACAGCGTGCGGGGCCCGGCGGTCATGGCCGTCCGGGGATGCTCTCCACCCGCTTCTTCAGCCCGTCGAGCGCACGGTCGATGATGACCTTCTCGGCCTTGCGCTTGATGGTGCCCAGCATGGGGATCTTGACGTCCACGGTGAGCTGGTAGGTGACCTCGGTGCGCTTGCCGTCGTCGACGGGCGCCAGGCGGTAGGAG
Organism: Streptomyces sp. URMC 129; assembly: GCF_051386415.1. Classification (NCBI taxonomy): domain Bacteria; kingdom Bacillati; phylum Actinomycetota; class Actinomycetes; order Kitasatosporales; family Streptomycetaceae; genus Streptomyces; species Streptomyces sp. URMC 129. The sequence continues at coordinate 2,535 of NZ_JBPQTQ010000211.1, read as the reverse complement.
CCGTCGAGGGCACGCAGCATCCGGGACCTGACCAGCGACCAGCTCACCTCCTCGCCGCTCTTCCAGGTGTAGGCGAGGGTGTGCTCGTCCTTGATGGCGCCGGCGTCCAGCAGCAGCCGCACCTGCTCGGCCCGGCCGCGCGCGTCGGTCGCGAGCACCTCGGCCTCCTTGACCTCCCCGGTCCACTCCGGGTAGCGGCCGAAGTCGGCGATCACCGCCATGACATCGGCCGGCGTGGCTTCGATGGTGATACTGGACCTGGTGTGTTCCGCCATCGCCGTGGCTCCTCGCGCGTCTTTCCCGGTGCCGTCCGTGGGAAGGCTACCGCGCTCGGCGTGCCGGACCGGCACGGGAACGGCGAGTACGCTGCCGGAAGGGGCCGGGAACGCCACAGGTGAGGAGCAGCGGCAGTGCAGGAGTTCAGCCTTCCGGCCCGGTACGAGGTGCCGCCCGACGCGAGTCTCGCCGGTCTGCTCGACACCAACGCGGAGCGGCACCCGGACGCCGCGGTGATCGGCCGCAGGCGCGGCGAGGTCTGGGAGGACGTGACGGCGACCGCGTTCCGCGCCGAGGTGCGGGCGGTCGCCAAGGGGCTGATCGCGCAGGGCGTGCGGCCCGGCGAGCGGGTCGGGCTGATGTCCCGTACGCGGTACGAGTGGACGCTGCTGGACTTCGCGATCTGGGCCGCCGGGGCGGTCACCGTCCCGGTGTACGAGACGAGTTCGCCCGAGCAGGTCGGCTGGAACCTGCGGGACTCCGGCGCGGTCGGCGTCGTCGTGGAGACCGGGGCGCACGCGGCGGCGGTCGCGTCGATGCGCGGGACGCTGCCGCGGCTCACCCGCGTGTGGTGTCTGTCCGCGCCCGGCGAGGAGGGCGCGGTCGCGCTGCTCAAGGCGGCCGGCGCGGACGTTCCGGACGAGGAGCTGGACGCGGCGACCGCGGGCCTGACCGCCGACTCCCCCGCCACCATCATCTACACCTCGGGCACCACCGGGCGGCCCAAGGGGTGCGTGCTCAGCCACCGGGCGTTCCTCGCGGAGTGCGGCAACATCATCGCGGCGCTGGGGCCGTTGTTCCGCGCGGGCGAGGCGTCGGTGCTGCTGTTCCTGCCGCTGGCCCACGTCTTCGGGCGGGTCGTCGGGGTCGCCACGCAGATGGCCCCGATCAGGCTCGGCCACGTGCCGGACGTCCGGACGCTGACCGACGACCTGGCGTCGTTCCGCCCGACGATCGTGCTGGGGGTGCCCCGGGTCTTCGAGAAGGTGTACAACGCGGCGCGGGCGAAGGCCCAGGAGGGCGGCCGGGGCGGCGTCTTCGACCGGGCCGCCGACACGGCGACCGCGTACAGCCGGGCGCTGGACACGCCCCGGGGTCCGTCCCCGCTGCTGCGGCTGCGGCACCGGGTGTTCGACCGGCTGGTGTACCGGAAGCTGCGGGCGGCGCTGGGCGGCCGTGCCACGCACGCGATCTCCGGCGGCGCGCCGCTGGGCGAACGGCTCGGCCACTTCTACCGGGGCATCGGCCTCACGGTGCTGGAGGGGTACGGCCTGACGGAGTCGTGCGCGGCGACCACGTTCAACCCCTGGGACGCGCCGCGCATCGGCACGGTGGGCCTGCCGCTGCCGGGCTCGTCGGTGCGGATCGCGGAGGACGGCGAGGTGCTGGTGCGCGGCGAGCACCTGTTCAGCGGGTACTGGAACGACGAGGAGGCCACCGGGCGTTCGCTGGTGGGCGGCTGGTACCGCACGGGCGACGTGGGCTCCCTGGACGCGGACGGCTATCTGACCATCACCGGGCGGAAGAAGGAGATCCTGGTGACGGCGGGCGGCAAGAACGTGGCGCCGGCGGTGATCGAGGACCGCGTCCGGGCGCACGCGCTGGTGGCCGAGTGCATGGTGGTCGGCGACGGCCGCCCGTTCGTGGGCGCGCTGATCACGCTGGACGACGAGTTCCTCCCCCGCTGGGCGGCCGACCACGGCCTGTCCGGCCTCTCCCGCGAGGAGTTGCTCACCCACCCCCTGCTGCGGGCGGCGATCCAGGAGGCGGTGGACGCGGGCAACGCGGCGGTCTCCCGCGCCGAATCGGTCCGCGCGTTCCGCATCCTCCCCGGCCACTTCACGGAGGAGTCGGGCCACCTGACGCCGTCGATGAAGCTGAAGCGGCACGTGGTGGCGAAGGACTTCGCGACGGAGATCGACGAACTGTACCGCTGAGCAAGGGTTTTCCCAGGCCCGCCCACCCCTCCGGGGAACGAAGGGCGGCGGACGGGCGGGCCGGGCCCGAGTCCCCCGCCCAGGCAAGGCATCGCCGACGGACGCCGATCGCCCGGCCAACGGGCCGACGGACGGGCGCAGGCCCGGTCCAATGGCATCGCCCCGCTCACCGCCCCCCCGCACGGCGGCCGTTTCTCCCCTCACCAGGGCACGGACACGGACTCCGGACCGATCTCGCCCCAGTCCGCCGCACGGGCGGCGACACATGGCCACGCCCGGCAACCAGCGGCCCCCGCCCTCCCGGAGAAAGGGCGGGCGGGTG
>NZ_JBPQTQ010000210.1:0-6050 GCF_051386415.1 Streptomyces sp. URMC 129 | reverse complement strand
CCCTCCCCACCCCCAAGGTCATCCCATCGAGTGACCCGACAATCCGACCGAAGCCCTTCGCCGGGCCGTGGCGGGCAGGACATCGCCGCGGTGGAGGAGTGCGTCGCCGGGGGTGCGGAGCAGCAGTGGGACGTGAGTGACCTGCCGCTTGTGCGGCAGGTGCGGAACGTCGCCACCGGGCGCTGTCTGCAGGACGGCGGCGCGGGGGTCGCCGTCATGGGGCCGTGTGGCGGGCAACTGGCCTCGTTGTGGGTCGCGACCGGGCCGGAGGACGCGCGGCAGCTCCGGAACCTCGCCTCGGGGCAGTGCCTCGCCGCCCTGCCGGGGATCGGGGTGGCCGTGGTCGGCGCGTGCTCCGACGCCGCCAACCAGCGGTGGGGGATCGACGGTTGAGCGCTCAGGCCCTGCCTCAGATCGTCAGGCCCTTGTCGCGGAGCCAGGACAGGGGGTCGATCGCCGTGCCGCCGGGGCGGACCTCCAGGTGGAGGTGGGGGCCCGTGGAGTTGCCCGTGGAGCCGACGTGGCCGACCGTGTCGCCGGTGATGAGCTCCTCGCCGGCGGAGACGCTCATCGAGGAGAGGTGGCAGTACCAGACCTCGGTGCCGTCCTCCAGCTGGACGATGACGCGGTAGCCGTACGAGCCCGCCCAGGCGGCCTCCGTCACGGTGCCGGTGTGGACGTTCTTGATCGGCGTGCCGGTCGGGGCGGAGAGGTCGATGCCGGTGTGCGTGCTCTGCCAGAGCGAGCCGCTCTCGCCGAAGTAGGAGGAGAGGCGGTAGTCGTTGAGCGGGAGGGCGTAGTCGGCGCGCAGGCGTTCCAGGCGTTCGGCTTCCTCCTGCTCGCGCCGGCGCTCCTCCTCGGCCTCGCGTTCGGCCTCGGCAGCGGCGGCGGCTGCCTCGGCGGCGGCTTCCTCGGCCTCCTGGACGGCGGCGGTGACGGCCTGGGCCTCGGCGCCGGCCTCCTGCTGGTCGGCCTGCTGGAGGAGGCGGGCGCGCAGGGCCTCGCCCGCGTCGATCACACCGACCGGAGCGGAGACCGCGGACTCGGCGGAACCGGAGGCGTCGGAGGCGGGGGCCTCCGGGGCGGAGGTGTCGGTGCCCGTCAGCAGGCCGCCCAGGACGGGGATGGCCGACATCGTGTCGGTGGCGGTGTCCACGCCGGCGACGGCGCTCGTGCCGTCCTCGTTGGCCGTGGCCATGCCGCCCGCGCCGACCGCGGCGAACACGCCGACGCCGAGCACGGCGCGGCTGCGGGCGATGGTCCCGCCGCGCTGCCGGGCGACGCGGTGCCGACCGCGCACCGGAACGAGGGTCTCCTCACGGGGATTCCACTCGGTGTACGTCTCGGTGTCGGCGCTCTTCGGCCCGTAGTAGGCCGGGAACGTGCCGGTGGAGCCGTACGTGTCCAGGTGCGTGTCCTCTATCGAGGCATGCCGGTTCGACGCCACGGGGGCGCTCTCCTTTCCTTCCTTCCGCCTACCGGGTTAGCTGACGGGTTCGGAGCAGGAAGGTCTCCTACGGGAGAGCGGCGGCTGGTGGCTGCCGGCAGTCCGATTCACCCCAAGTGGTGGTTCCCCGGTTCCATTGGTGCAGTTGTTTCGCACGCGCCGGATTCGGCGACTGAGCACGGCGCCGTCTCTTGTGACGGCGGTGACGACCGCGCTGCGTTATCGAACGTTAATAGAAGCGCCGGGCAGATTCCAAGTCCCTGAGGGAATAAACCCGATCCCTTGACCAGGATTTTCAGCCCTCAAGAGCTGCAAATCGGGCAAAACGGCGCCGATTTGTAGGGCGCTGAGCATCTGACGGTGCGTCAATTGTTACACGCGGAGTCCCGGACGTTCACTGTTCGTGATCGCGCGCATCGTATGCGGCACGGGCGGCGGCGATCTCGCGCTGATGCTCCTCCGTCCACGTGACCAACGACTGGATCGTCGCGTGCAGAGTGGAGCCGAGCGGTGTCAACGCGTAGTCCACGCGCGGCGGCACGGTCGCGTGGACGGTCCGGCTCACCAGGCCGTCGCGCTCCAGGTGCCGCAGGGTCCGGGTGAGCATCCGCTGGCTGACGCCGTCGATCTCGCGGCGGAGTTCGGTGAAGCGCAGGCTCCGGCAGTCGAGGAGCGCGATGACGAGCAGCGACCACTTGTCCGCGATCCGGTCGAGGATCTGCCGGACTTCGCAGTCCTCCCGGACGTCCCACTGCTTCGCGTCGTACAGGTAGGAGGCGTGAGGGGCGTCGGCGTCGTGGGCGTCGTGGGCGTCGCCGCAGGTCGCGCTCACGGTATCCCCGGTGTTCCCGAGGGACTTCAAAATGCCTTCTTCCATGGGGGGATGGTTCCCCACAATGCTGTCGGTTACAAGAGGGAACCGTCTCTCATCTGCGACGAAGGGGTTCTTCCCATGTCCACTCGTGCCTGGGGCATGTTGTTCGTCCTGTGCGGCGCCATCTTCCTGGAAGGGATCGACGTCGCCATGCTGAACGTGGCCCTTCCCTCCATCCGCGCCGACTTGGGCCTGTCCACCGGCGAACTCCAGTGGGTGATGAGCGCCTACGTCCTCGGCTACGGCGGCTTCATGCTGCTGGGCGGCCGGGCCGCCGATCTCCTGGGCCGGCGGCGGATGTTCGTCGGCTGGCTGGTCGTCTTCCTGCTCTTTTCCGGCCTCGGCGGCCTGGCGACCGAGGGCTGGATGCTCACCGCCGCGCGGTTCGTGACCGGGGTGGCCGCCGCGTTCATGACGCCGGCCGGCCTGTCGATCATCACGACCACGTTTCCCGAGGGCCCGCAGCGCAACCGCGCCCTGCTGATCTACTCGGGCACCGGCGCGGGCGGTTTCTCGCTCGGTCTCGTCCTCGGCGGCCTGCTCTCCTCCGTCAACTGGCGGTGGGTCTTCTTCGCGCCGGTCATCGTGTCCCTGGTGATCCTGCTGGCCGCCCTCGCGCTCATACCGCGAGCGGCGGAGGAGCGCCCCGGGACGGGGGCCGTTGGGCAGCGGCGGCGGCAACCGATCGACGTGGCGGGCGCGTTGCTCATCACCGTCGCGCTGATGCTGCTCGTCGTCACGGTCGAGCGCGCCACGCACACCGGCATCGGCTGGACGGCGACGACGCTCGCCGCCGGACTGCTGGTCCTCACCGCGTTCGTCGCCGTCGAACGCCGCTCCGCCGCCCCGCTGGTGCGGCTGGGCATCCTGCGCTCGGCGACGCTGCTGCGGGTCAACGCCGTCGGAGTGCTGCTGGCCGCCGCGTTCTTCGGCTTCCAGTTCATCGCCGTGCTCTACCTCCAGGAGCTGCGCGGCTGGTCCTCGATGGAGACGAGCCTGGCCATGCTGGTGATGGGCATCGACGCGGTCCTCGCGCCGACGGTGACGCCGCACCTGGTGAACCGCTGGGGCAACCAGCGCGTCATCCTCGGCGGCCTGCTGCTGGCGGCGGCCGGGTACGGGCTGTTCCTGCCGATCGGCATGGACACCGTCTACGCGGCGATGTTCCCGTCGATGCTGCTGATCGGGCTCTCGTTCGCGCTCGCCTACGGGCCGTTGACCATCTCCGCGACCGACGGCATCGCGGAGTCGGAGCAGGGGCTGGCGGGCGGACTGCTCTACACGTCCTTCCAGTTCGGCGCGGCGCTCGGGCTCTCCGCCGCCACCGCCGTCCACGTCGCGGTCACGCCGGAGGCGGGCGGTGCCCCGGCGCAGGACATGCTCGACGGCTACCGCGCGGCCCTGCTCGTGCCGCTGGTCGCGGCGGTCGTCGCGAGCGCCGTCATCGCGTCGGGGCTGCGGCGGCGGCGCGGGGTGCGGGCCGCGGCCTACCCGGCGGGGGTGTCGGCGGCCCCGGGCAACGAGGCGGCGGCCGTTCCCCCCGCCCCGGCGTCGTCGTCCCCGTCGTCGTCCCCGTCGTCCCCGTCCCCGTCGTCCTCCCCGTCCGTCACTCGTGAGGAGGCTGTCCCGTCATGACCGCCGTCGCGACGTCGTTCGCCGAGATCGAGCCGCAGTTCCGTGACTACCTCAGCGAGATCCGTTACGCCTCGATGATCACCGTCGACGCCAAGGGGCGGCCCCGGGCACGGGTGCTGATCGCCGTGTGGGAGGTGGTCGGCGGACGGCCGCTCGGCTGGCTCGTCACCTACCGGACGCCCGTGAAGGCCGCGCACCTGGCCGCCAACCCGCACACGACGTTCTCGTACTGGAGCCCGCGCCAGAACGCCGTCTTCATCGACGCGACCGCGGCGTGGGTGGCGGACGCGGCGGCCAGGCGGCGGGCGTGGGAGCTGTTCCGCACCGGGAGCCCGCGCGGGGTGGGCTACGACCCGGGTGCGTTCTGGACCGGGCCGGAGGACCCGACGTACCACCTGCTGCGTCTCGAACCGTGGCGGGTGCAGGTGGTGCGCGGCACGGACCTGCGCACCACGCTCTGGCGGGCGGGAGACGGCGGGTGACTCGGGCCGCCGGGGGGGGCGTGCAGGTGCCTCACGCGTCCGCCGGGTGCTGGACGGCCAGCAGCGCCATGTCGTCCTCCAGGTTGTCGCCGGTGTGCGCGATGACGTCCTCGATGACGCGGTCCAGCAGCGCGGCCGGACGGGGGAAGTCCCGGCCGCGCAGCCGCTCGACCAGGTCGTAGAAGGTACCCAGGGTGTCGCGCGCCTCGCTGACGCCGTCCGTGTAGAGGACGAGGTGGGTACCGGGCGGGAAGGGGACGGTGCCCGGCCGGTCGGGGCGGGGCAGCAGGTCGCCCAGGCCGAGCGGGAGGGCGGTGTCCTTGCTGGCCTCCAGGTAACGGGCGTCGCCGTCCGGTCCCAGGAGGACGGGCGGCGGGTGGCCGCGGTTGATGAAGCGGACCCGCGTGGGCGGGTCGTCCGGCACCTCGACCAGGACCACCGTGGTGAAGCCCTCGACCGGGTCGAGGTTCGTCCGGGTCCGGCGTTCGCGTACGAGCGCGTTCTCCATGCGGGCCGCCACCTTCGCCAGCTCCGGTTCGCACTCGGCGGCCTCCCGGAACGCGCCGAGGATCACGGCCACCGCCTCCGTCGCGGCCAGGCCCTTGCCGCGCACGTCCCCGACCAGCATGCGCACGCCGTGCGGGGTCTCCCGGACGGCGTACAGGTCGCCGCCGATCATGGCGTGGCGCTGCGCCGCCTGGTAGCGGGCGGCGACGCGGAGCGCGCCGGCGCGTTCGGGTGGGTCGGGGACCACGGCGCGCTGCACGGCCTCCGCGATCCGGCGGGCGGAGGCGACGCGCTGGTCGCGGGCGGCGACGATGCGGTTGATGGCGACGGCGAGGAGGGAGATGGTCGCGACCGTTCCCGTCTTGACGCCGGCCTCGCTCCACTGGAAGGGGGATTGCCACACCATCTCGACGGCGACGGCGGCGGTGGCCAGCAGGCCGTACGCGGCGGTGACGGTGAGGGAGAGCACGGGGGCCGCGAGGAGGGGCGCGGCGACGTAGAACGGCGTGAGGGTGAAGTGCGGCGGGGTGACCAGGTCGAGAACGAGCCCGAGGGCGACCAGTACCGCGGGCAGCACGGCGTAGAACAGGCCACCGGCCCACCACGGCGCTCTTATGTGCACGATCCCAATCTGCCGCCGGGCGGGAGCGACGGCGAGTCGATCTTCGTCCCGGTATGGGTGGGTATGGGGGTGGGTGGCGCGACCCGGGCGACGCCCGGCCACCGGGCGCGCGGGCGCGCGGGCGCGCCGACAGGCTGGGCGGCACGGGCCGTGGGCGCCTCCCCGGCCCGGTGTGGAAGGGGCGCTGCCTGCGTGGGGGTCGGGCGCCGCATCGGCTCGGTCGGCGAGACTCCGGGTGCGGGCCCGCCCCGGGCCGAGACCGCCGGAAGGCCCGCGGAAGAAACCACGGGTTCCGGCCGCATGCGCCACGCGACCGCGTGCGCGGAGGCGGCGGCGGGCCGCAGGACATGGGGCGGGTGGCGGCCTCCCCGGCGGTGTGGAAGGGGCGCGTCCGCAGGGGCCGGGCGCGCCGACAGGCTGCGCGACACGGGCCGTGGGCGCCTCCCCGGCCCGGTGGAGGAGGGGCGCGGGCGGTGCGGCGCG
>NZ_JBPQTQ010000209.1:0-6124 GCF_051386415.1 Streptomyces sp. URMC 129 | reverse complement strand
GGGTAGGTGGTGGTGCCGTCGGGGTGGGTGATGGCCGGTGGGGGGTGGCCGGCGCTGGCGTGGGTGAAGTGGCCGGTGACGGGGTCGTAGACGCCGTACAGGCAGGTGGCGAAGCGTTCTTCGCCCAGGTCGGCGACGATGGCGTTGAGGTGGTCCAGGATTTCCTCGGGCGGCAGTTCGAGATCGGTCAGGGTGCGCACGGCGGTGCGCAGGCGGCCCATGGTGGCGGCCTCGGCCATGCCGTGGCCCATCACGTCCCCGATGACCAGGGCGACGCGGGCGGCTGACAGCGGGATGACGTCGTACCAGTCGCCGCCGACCTCGGTGGCGGCCCCGGCGGGCAGGTAGCGGGCGGCGCTGACCGCCGCCGGCAGGGCCGGCAGGGCGCGGGGCAGGAGGGCGCGCTGGAGGGCGCGGGCGCGGGTGACGGCTTCGTCGTAGAGGCCGGCGCGTTCCAGGGCCTGGGCGATCAGCCCGCTGACCGCGGTCAGCAGCGTCCGTTCGTCGTCGTCCAGCCGCCGGGGGTGGTCGAAGGAGACCGTGACGGTGCCGATGTCGTGGCCGGGGACGGACAGGGGCAGGAAGGCCCACGCCTGCTTGCCGCCCAGCGCCGCGAGATCCGCCGTCTCCGGGAATGCCTGCCGGTATGCCTCCGGGGAGTCGAGGAACTGCGGTCCTCGGGTGCGCAGCGCCTCGGACAAGGGAGTCGCCACCTCGGTGGGCAGGCCGTGGAGCTTTTCGAGGAAGTCGGCCGGGTAGCCGACGGATCCGACGACGCTGACCCGGCCGCCCTCCATCGCCAGCACCGTCAGGCCGTCGGCGCCCAGCGCGGGCAGGATGCTTTTCGCGACGGCGGCGACGACGTCCCGGGCGGTGACGGCTTCCGCGAGGCGGCGGGTCAACTGCCCGACCAGCTCGGCTCGTTCGGCCGCCGCGCGCTGGGCTGCCGCCCGCAGGCGCCGTTCGGTGATGTCGGTGATGTAGTACGTCAGCCCCTCACCCGGCAGGGGCACCAGCCGCACGTGGTACCAGCGGTCCCCGCCGGGCCAGGGCGTGTCGAACCCGCCCGGCGTTCCGGTGGCGACGGCCTCCCGGCTGCGCTCCTCCAGACCGGGCACCTCACGGACGGCCGGCACGTCCCACAGCCGCCGCCCCGTCAGCCCGGCCGCCCGGCCCAGCAGCCGCTGAGCCGCCACATTGACGAACTCGATCCGCCACTCCGCGTCCACCGACAGGAAACCGTCGTTCATGTGCCGCAGCGCACGGCTCACCGACTCCGACGCCGCGTGTGCCCGCGAGGTGTCCCAGATCGTGCCGAGCTGGCGCTCCACCTCGCCGTTCTCGTCCAGAGCCACCCCGCTGCGCACCCGCACCCACGCGTAGGTGCCGTCGTCCCGGCGCACCCGGAACTCGTACTCGATCGGGCGCCGGGTCCGCATCGACTCCTCGCTCATGGGCAGCACCCAGGCGCGGTCGTCCGGGTGGAAGCGGTCCACCCAGGTCTCGATCCGGCCGTCCAGATTCTCGGGGGCGACGCCGATCTGCTTCAGCAGCGTTTCGTCCAGGCTGATCATGCCGGCGCGCGGGTCGAAGCTCCAGGTGCCGACCGACACCGCGTCCAGCGCCTGCCGCTGTCCCGGCCCCGGCTCGGCCGCCAGCATCGCCTCGGGCACCGCCTCCGGCTCCGGCGCCACCCGCCGCACGCGCCCGCCCGCCCACCGGCCCACCGCCAGGAAGAACTCCCGCGATCCCGCGTCCGGCTCTCCCGCCGACGGCGGCAACACCAGCGACAGCGCGCCGAACACCCGCTCCGGCACCATCAGCGGCACCGCCACGATCTGAGCGCCCTCCGGCACACCCGGCAACCGGTCGGGCAGCTCACGCCCCTCGAACCCCTGCTCCGGCGGCGCGATCGCCGGCAACCACACGAACCCGCCCTCGCGGAACGCCCGCGCCGGCGCCGACGCGCCACTCTTGGCGACGTCCCGCCAGTAGTCGGTGAAGACCGGGGGCAGCCCCGTGGCCGCGATCAGCCGCAGCGGCGCCCGCTCCTGCGATCCCGCCTCCGGATGCGCCATCCCGCCCAGTGCCCCGAACTCCACCGCCGCGTGCTGCAACGCGGCGGACAGCACCTCGCTGTCGCCCTGCTCCTCCCCCATCTCCTCCAGCATCCGCAGCCGCTCGTCCCGCACGGCCGCCTCCATCCCGCCCCGCCCGCGACGCGGAACACATCCAGAGAACACAAAAGAGATGAAAACCCTATCAATGGGATCCTATGCCGGGCCGATCGGAGACGCCCCACGAGCACCCGCCCGCGACCGGCCCGGGGCCGCGGGCGGCAGACGGATCCCACCGCCGGCGCCGTCGGTGGCACCGGCGCCGGCCGGGCGGCGACGGCGGGGACCGCGGCCCGTCACCGCCCGGCCTGACGCCTCACGCGCCGGCGTCGGGGACGGGGGTGTTGAGGAGCTGCATCTCCCAGGCGAAGGCCACGCCGCTGCCACCGCCGTGCTGGGCCTGGATGGCGGCCAGGTCCTGGAGCGCCGCCTCGCGGGCCCAGTCGCGCTGCAACTCGCCGGCCACGGCCATCCAGGTGATCGGCACGACGCCCGCCTGGACCATGCGCCGGACGGCCATCTCGTGGGCCTCCGTCGAGACGCCCCCCGACGCGTCGGTGACGACATAGACCTCGTAGCCGTCGCCCAGCGCGTGGATCGCCGGCATCGCCACGCAGATCTCCGTCCAGAGACCGGCGATGATCAGCTTCTTGCGCCCGGTCGCCGCGACGGCGTCCACGACGCGCTGGTCCTCCCAGGTGTTGATGGTCGTCCGGTCGATCGGCTCCTGCTCCGGGAACACATCCTGAAGTGCCTGTACGAGGTTTCCGCCGCGCGCCCGGAGGACCGTGGTGAGGATCGTCGGGACCCCGAACGCCTTGGCGGTCTTGGCGAGACCCACCACGTTGTTGACGATCGCCCCCGGGTCGTGGCTGTGGAGATTGGCGAACTGGAACGGCTGGTGGTCGATCAGCACCAGGACGCTCTCCTCGGGCGTCAGCAGCGCCTGAAGTCCGGTCTTGGGCACCGTGCTCATGGAATGTCCTCTCAGAAAACCGCTGGGCTCCGCGCCCCCCGGCCTGCTTGGTGACGCGTCATCGACATTACCCAGCGCTAGATGTCACGTCAACCAAATCCCGGGGAACCACGGCCCACCGGAAAGCAGATGATGGATCAACGATCCTGTTAGGCTCGATCGCATGGATCCCACACCCCAGTGGCTTTCCCCGGCGGAACAGGACGCCTGGCGCAGCTTCGTCTCCATGCAGCACAAGCTCGCCAACCGCCTGGCACGCCATACGCAGGACAGGTTCAACCTGTCCGCCGCCGACTACACGGTCCTGGCCGAGCTCACGGACGTCCCGGGCGGGCGCCTGCGCTTCCAGGAGCTCTGCCGGGCCGTGGAGTGGGAGAAGAGCCGGATGTCGCACCACATCGCGCGCATGGCGAAGCGCGGTCTGGTGGCCCGGGAGGAGTGCCCCGAAGACGGGCGCGGCGCGGTGGTGGTCGTCACGCCCGCCGGCCGGGACGCGATCACCGCGGCGGCGCCCGATCACGTCGAGGCCGTGCGCCAGTTGTTCATCGCGCCGCTCACTCCCGAGGATCTGCGCACGCTCGCCCGGATCTCGAAGCGCATTCTGGAGCGGCTGGAGGAGGTCTCCCTCTGAGGCCGCCCGCCCGGCCGGGCCCGGGAAGCGCCCACGGGCGGCGGCCCCCGGCAGGTCGTAGGCTGGACCGACCAGGAAGTTTCGCCGGGAATGCCGGTTTCTGCGGTGACACCCCGGTTCCCGGCCGGTCGAGCGGGAGGACGGAGACGGCTGTGGCCGGCACGCCTGAGGGGGGCCCGAGGGCGCGTCCCGACTCCGTGCGGGCGGGACGGCTGCACACGCTGGAGACCCTGGACAACGACCTGGGCGACGCCGACGTCCTGCGGGCCGCCCTGCACCACGCCGCCGGCGAGCTCGGCGGCCTGTGCGAGACCGTCACCACCGCCCTGCTGCCGCCCGGCCACCGCGCCGCCGACGACGCCGCCCTCCTCGTCGCCCGCACCCACCGGCTCGCGCCCGAGTCCATCGCCACCTGGCCGCTGCCCGAGGACCCCATCGCCGCCCGCCAGGCCCGCGAGCACGTCCGGCGGCGACTGGCCGCCTGGGACCTCGGGGAACTGGGGATGACCACCGAACTCATCGTCAGCGAGCTGATCGGCAACGTCGTCCGCCACGCCAAGGGCCCCATCCACCTCCGCCTGCTCCGCAGCCGCACCCTCACCTGCGAGGTCTCCGACGCCAGCCTCACCACCCCGCACATCCGGCACACCTCCGCCACCGACGAGGGCGGTCGCGGCCTGCAACTCGTCGCCACCATGGCCCAGCGCTGGGGCACCCGCCACACGGCGGACGGCAAGGTCATCTGGACCGAACAGCCCATCCCGGCGGACACCGGGGGCGACGAGGGGTAGTTTTGCCCCGCTATCCCCAAATGCCCGATGGAGGTGTGATGACCCTGCGCAGGGCGGCACGCGGACAGGACACCGAAGAGCGGGGCATGGGCGGGAACCTCGGGCTCTTCGCGGTCACCCTCATGGTCGTGGCGACGACCGCGCCGCTGGCGGTCGTCGCGGGCGTGACCCCGCTGGGGATCGCCCTGGGCAACGGCGCGGGGGTGGCGGGCACGTTCCTCGTCGTGGCGGCCGTGATGCTGCTGTTCAGCGTGGCGCTCTCGGCGCTGTCACCCCATGTCCGCAGCTCCGGCGCGTTCTACTCCTACGTGGGGCGCGGCCTCGGCCCGCTGCCGGGCGCCGCCACCGCCGGAGTCTCCTGGGCCACGTACACGGCCATCCTGCTGGCGGTCTACGCCTACCTGGGCGTGCAGTGCTCCGCGTCGGTCGTCCTGCTGAACGGGCCGGAGCTCGACTGGTGGGTGTACTCCCTGCTCGGCCTGGCGGTCATCGCCGTGCTGGGCTACCACCGCATCGACCTCAGCGCCCGGACGCTCGCCGTGGCCCTGGCCCTGGAGATCGGGATCATCACCGTCGTGGACCTCGCCGTGCTGTTCCAGGGCGGCGCGGACGGCATCCGCGCCACGGGCCTGACCCCGGACAGCGTCTTCCCCAGCGGTTCGGCCTTCACGGTCGCCGCCATGTTCTGCGCCATCGGATTCCTCGGCTTCGAGATCTCCCCCGTCTTCCGCGAGGAGGCCCGCGCCCCCGACCGCACCGTGCCGCTCGCGACCTACTGCGCCATCGGCTTCACCGGACTGTTCTACGCCGCCTCCGCCTGGCTGGTCTCGCTGGCCTGGCCCGAGGACGCCCTGGCCGGGGCATCGATCGAGGGCGCCCCGTTCCTCCTCGGCGCCGCCGAGTCCTTCGTCGGCACCACCGCCGCCGACCTCATCCAACTGTTCCTCACCACAAGCCTGTTCGCCTGCGCGCTGTCCCTGCACAACGTCCTGGCCCGGTACGACAACGTGCTGGGCCGCTCGCGGATGCTCCCCGCGGCGGTGGGGCGCGTCCATCCCCGGCACGGCTCCCCGTACACCGCGTCCCTCGTCACCACCCTGGTGACGCTCGCCGCGTTCGGCATCATGATCCCCGCCGGTCTCGACCCGGTCACCGCGATCCTCGCCTGGTTCAACGGCATCGCCGCGCTCGGCTTCTTCACCCTGCTGTGCCTGACCTGCCTGTCCACGCTGGTCTTCTTCACCCGCACCGGCACGGGCGGGCGCCCGTGGCGCACGCGGTACGTCCCGGCCGCCGGCTTCCTCGCGCTCCTCGCCCTCATCGGGGTGACCCTGCGCCACTTCTCCGACCTGGTCGGCAGATCCACCGCCTTCTCCGCCGCCCTGGCCGCGATCATCCCCCTCGCCGGCCTCCTCGGCCTGGCCCGGGCCCTCCACCTGCGCACCCGCCACCCCACCCACTACGACGCGGTCCGCGACCTCACCGTCAGCCGCTGAACTCCCCTCCCCGAGCGCGCCGACGGCCCCCGCATCCGGCCATCGGGGGTCAGGGGCAGGCGCTTTCCGGACGGCGGCAGGCGCAGACGGGTGCGGGGGCGGGGTGGTGGGGG
>NZ_JBPQTQ010000208.1:0-6332 GCF_051386415.1 Streptomyces sp. URMC 129 | reverse complement strand
CACGGCCCGGGTGCGCGCGGCCCCGGGCGGGGCCGCGGACCGGGCCGGCGGCGCGGGAGGCGGCGAGCGGTCCGAGGACCGGGAGCCGTCCGGTTCGTCCTCGCCCGACGCGGACGAGAGCCGCGAGGCGGCGGAGGACGACCACGGCGGCCACGGGCAGGCGGCCGAGCCCGAGCCGGATCCCGCCGCCAGCGCCAGCGCGCCGGGCGGCTCGGGAGGCTCCGCGGGTTCCGGGGGCTCCGGGGGTTCCGGGGGAGACGGAAGCGGTGGTGAGGACGCGCCGCGTCCGCTGCCCGAGCCGGAGACCGAGCCCCAGCCCGAGCCGGAGCCGGGCCCCACCGAGGAGCCGGCCCCGTCGCCGTCCGAGCCCGCGGCCGAGGGCGGCGGCTGACGCCGTTTGCGCCCCAGGCCCCACCGTGCGTATGCTTGTAGATCGTTTGATCCCACTTGCCCGGCGCCCCGAAGCAGCGCGCCGTGTGGCGCGTTCCTCGTCTAGCCGTGGCTGACCGCATCCAGGCGGTCCAGAGCACCTACGGAGCAAAGGCGCGTGCCGACACCAAGACTCCGGAAGGTTCTCACCACGCATGACCGTAACGACGCCTGAGGCGCTACTTCCTCTCGACGAGCCCACCATCACCTTCGCCGACCTGGGCCTGCCCCAGAACGTGGTGCGCAAGCTCGCCGAGAACGGTGTCACCACGCCGTTCCCCATCCAGACCGCGACGATCCCCGACGCGCTCGCCGGTCTCGACATCCTCGGCCGCGGCCGTACCGGCTCCGGCAAGACGCTGAGCTTCGGCCTGCCGCTGCTGGCCCGGCTCGCCGGCCGCCGCACCACCCCCAAGCGCCCCCGCGCCATCATCCTGACCCCGACCCGCGAGCTGGCCATGCAGGTCTCCGACGCGCTGGAGCCGTACGGCGACGTGCTCGGGCTGCGGCTGAAGGTCGTCTGCGGCGGCACCTCCATGGGCAACCAGATCTACGCCCTGGAGCGCGGCGTCGACATCCTCGTCGCCACCCCCGGCCGCCTGCGCGACCTGATCGGCCGCCGGGCCTGCTCGCTCGACGACGTCGAGGTGGCCGTGCTGGACGAGGCCGACCAGATGGCCGACCTGGGCTTCCTGCCCGAGGTCACCGAGCTGCTGGACCAGGTGCCGCCGGGCGGGCAGCGGATGCTGTTCTCGGCGACGCTGGAGCGCGAGATCGACACGCTCGTGAAGCGCTACCTGGTGGACCCGGTCAGCCACGAGGTCGACGCGGCCCAGGGCGCGGTCACCACCATGACCCACCACGTGCTGATCGTGAAGCCGCGCGACAAGGCGCCGCTGACGGCCGCCATCGCCGCCCGCGAGGGCGCCCGCGCGATCGTCTTCGTGCGCACCCAGCTCGGCGCCGACCGCGTCGCGGCACAGCTCCGCGAAGCGGGCATCCGCGCGGACGCGCTGCACGGCGGCATGACGCAGGGCGCCCGTACGCGGACGCTGGCCGACTTCAAGGACGGCCGCGTCGCCGTCCTGGTCGCCACGGACGTCGCGGCGCGCGGCATCCACGTGGACAACGTGGACGTCGTGCTGAACGTGGACCCGGCCGCCGACCACAAGGACTACCTGCACCGCTCCGGCCGCACCGCGCGCGCCGGGCGCTCGGGCACGGTCGTGTCGCTGGCGCTGCCGCACCAGCGGCGGACCATCTTCCGGCTGATGGAGGACGCGGGCGTGGACGCCTCGCGCCACATCATCGGCCGGGGCGACCTGTTCGACGAGGAGATCGCCGAGGTGATCGGCGCCCGGTCGCTGACCGAGGTGCAGGCCGAGGCGGCGATGGGCGCCGTGCGCCACGCCGAGCGCGAGGTGGCCAGGCTCACACGCGAGCTGGAGCGGGCCACGGCGCGGGCGGCGGAGCTGCGCGAGGAGGCCGAGCGGCTGACCGCGCGGGCGGCGCGCGAGCGCGGCGACGACCCGGCCGAGGCGATCGCGGCGGCGGCCGAGGCGCGGCAGCTCGCGCTGGCCGAGGACGAGCGCGAGGCGCTCCGGGCCGAGAAGGCGGCGGCGCGGGCCGAAGCGGCCCGGCAGGAACGGGGCGAGGACCGGGGCGAGCGCGGCGAGCGCGGCGGCTTCCGTGACCGGGATCACCGTGACCGCCGTCCGCAGGGCGGATTCCGCCGCGACGACCGCCGCGGTGGCAGCGGTGGCAGCGGCGGCGGCTCCTCGTTCCGGCGGGACGACCGCCGGAGCGGTGGCACCGGTGGCTCGGCGTTCCGCCGGGACGACCGGCGCCCGACCGGCGGTTTCCGCCGGGACGACCGCCCGTCCACCCCGCACGACCGCCGCGCCGACAAGCCGCGCTGGAAGCGCGACAGCTGATCCCTGCCACGACGTCCGGCCTCGAAGTGCGACAACGCCTTCGAGGCCGGATGCGTGCGGGAGCTATGCTGCTCCGTGCGGGCCGTTAGCTCAATTGGCAGAGCAGTGGACTTTTAATCCATTGGTTGTGGGTTCGAGTCCCACACGGCCTACCCAGCACCACCGCGCCCCACCCGCCGGGTCACCCCGAGGGCGGGGCGCTTCGGGTTGTCCGGGCGGGACGGCCTCCGCCCGGCTCGTCCGGGGGCCTCGTCACGCGGTGATCGCGGCCGGGAACGCGAGGATCACCGCGGTCCGGCGAAGGCCGTCCCGCGGGAGGTCGCGGACGGTGCGGACCACCGATTCGTGCGAGGTGCCGGCAGCTTCTGCTGGTCGACCGGAGCGCCGGGCGAAGCAGGTCGAGGAAACGTTCCGGGGTGAGGATCACGCCCTGGCCGTGGCGGAACGGGTCCGCCGTCCGGACAGGCGAGTTCGCCCGGCAGTGCAGGCTCGTGCCGCCGTTCCCGGACTCCCCGATGATCTTCACCAGGCCGTGGGCGGCCCGCGCGGGGCGGGCCGCCCACGGACCCCGGCCCGGCCGGTCGTTCAACGGGCCGTCGGCAGCAGCTCGTTCATCCGCTCGATCTCGGCGCTCTGCGTGGTGACGATGTCCTCCGCCATGGAGGTGGCGGGCTCGTAACTGCCGTCGGCCTGCTCGTCGCGGGCCATCTCGACGGCGCCCTCGTGGTGTTCGATCATCAGCTCCAGGAAGGCGGTGTCGAAGTCCGTGCCGGAGGCGTCCGCCAGCTCCGCCATCTGGTCCGCGGAGAGCATGCCGTTCATGGCGGGCATGTCGTGTCCGGCGTGTCCGGCGTGGTCCTCCGTGTTCCCGGCGGGGACCTCCTCGCCCCAGGCCTCCAGCCACTCGGTGAGCGTGGCGATCTCGGGGGCCTGGGCCGCACTGATCTCCTCGGCGAGGGCCTGCACGTCCTCCGACGACGCCTGGTCGAGGGCGAGTTCGGCCATCTCGATGGCCTGCTGGTGGTGGGGGATCATCGCCTGGGCGAAGGTGACGTCCGCCGCGTTGTGCGCGTCGGTGTCGGCGTTGGCGTCGCTGCTGCCGCCGTTGCCGTTGTCGCCGTTGTCGCCGTTGCCGCCGCAGGCGGCCAGCGTCAGGGCGGTGAGGACGGCGGCGGTGGCCGTGGCCGCGCGACGGGCGAGCCGGGTCGTGGTGGTGCTCATGAGGGACTGCTTTCTGCGCGTGGTTGGGCATGGGCGTGCTCGGGCGCGGCGCCGCCGAACGGGATCGGCGTCGTCGCGTGGCGCGCCTATATGCGCAGCAGTTGCAGCTCGCTCAGGGACGGCGGCGGGGCCCGGCCGCCGGATGCCGGGACCGGGGCGTGCCCGGCCGACGCGGGCTCGGCGGCGGCGCCGCTGACGGCGGGCGTCGGCGCGGGAAGCGCGAGCCCGCCGCCGACCGCGCCCGCCGCGCAGGTGGAGTCGGCGTGCCGGTCGTGCCCGCCGTGGCCGGAGTCCGCGTGGACGCAGGGGTCCTCGGACGCGTGCGGGGCGTGCGGGGCATACGGGCCGGACGCGGGCGAGGCGGGTGTCGCGGGCGACAGCCCGTGCATCGCCAGCAGCCCGGTCAGGACCGCGAGCACGAGCAGCGCCCACCGCGTCCGCACCCCGTGGGACGCGGTCGCTGGTGGGCGCGGCCGGAACATGCCGGTCATCGTATGCCGTGGTAACGGTGCACCACGGCATGACCCTTGCCACGGCCGATCAGCCACTTGTTGACCGGGGTGGTGACCACGAACGCCACGGCGAACGCGAACGCCAGCGCGCCCCAGAACAACGCGTCCGCCAGGTGCGCGTCCATCGCGCCGGGGACGACGAGGAGCACCCCGTTGTCCACGATCTCCATGACCGTGATCGACAGCGTGTCGGCGGCGAGGGCCACCCCGATCGCGGCGCCGAGGGCGACCCCGGCCCGGAGCACGGCGTAGAGGGTGAGCGAATACCCGAAGACGAAGGCCAGCGCGATGGCCAGCGCCATCGTCGGGACGGTGCCCCAGCCGAGCGCCGTGCCGATGACCATGCCGAGGACTTCGCCGATCGCGCAGCCGGTGAGGCAGTGCAGGGTGGCCCGGGCGGCCATGCCCCAGCCGGCGGTGGCGTCCCCGTGGGCGTCCCCGTGCGCGTGGTGGGTGTCGTGGGCCTGATGGGTGTCGTGGGCGTGGGCGTCGTGCTGCATGGAAATGCCCCAAAGTCATCGGTTCTCGCGCTGACATCGGCAATGTATACCCCCAGGGGGTATCAGGCAAGCAGGTTCGTCCGTCGTGGCGTCCGGGTACGCGCGGCCGGATGGGTGCTCTTCTCGCGCTGGCCTCGGCGGCCTGCTACGGCGTCTTCGACTTCGCCGGGGGCCTGCTGTCCCGCCGGGCCCACTTCGCCGTCGTCACGTTCACCGGCCAGATCGGCGGGCTGCTGCTCGCGCTCGTGGCCGCGCCGCTGGTCGGCGCCGACGCGGTGGGCACGGCCGATCTGCTGTGGGGCGCGCTGTCCGGCGCGGGCAGCGGAGCGGCCATGCACTTCCTCAACCGCGGCCTGAGCCGGGGCGCGATGAGCGTCGTCGTGCCGGTGAGCGCGGTCACCGGGGTCGCGCTGTCCGTGCTGTGCGGCGTCTGCTTCCTGGGCGACCGGCCGCCGCCGACCGCCTGGACGGGCATCGGCCTCACCCTGCCCGCCCTGTGGCTGGTGTCCCGTGGCGACGGGAGCGGACCGGCCGGCGCGGTGGGCGACGGCCTGATCGCCAGCGCGGGTGTCGCCGTCCAGTACATCGGGCTGGCCCAGGCGGACGCGGCGAGTGGGCTGTGGCCGGTGGCCGCCGGGCGGGTCGCGGCGGTCCTCGTGCTGCTGCCCTCGGCCGGGCGGCACGCCGCCGAGTTCGCCGGGCCGCCCGCGCGGCTGCTGGTGGCGGCGGCGCTGACCGGCGCGGGCGCGGCGCTGGCCCTGGCCCTCTACCTGCGGGCGGCCCAGGAGGAGATGCTGGCCGTCGCGGTCGTGCTGGCCTCGCTCTACCCCGCGATCCCGACCGTCCTCGGCCTGGTGTTCCTGCGCGAACGGCTCGGCCGCGCCCGGCTCACCGGCCTGCTGGGCGCGACGGTCGCGATCGTTCTGCTGACGATGGGCTAGGTGCCACGGGAGTCGGCGTTCGACGGGATCAGGAATCACCGCGGCGCGGCCGGGCCGAGGCGGCCGTCGGGCGCAGCCGGCCGTGGACAAGGGCCGCGTCTCCCGCCTCGGCCGCGTCCGGATCGTCCGCCGCGGCCTGCCTGCCCGGCTCGCCGCCACCGCCCGGCCTCTCGCCCGTGCCGTGCGGGAGGCCGCCGGAGACGTCCGCCGTCGCCCGCTCGCCCCACGCCGGTGCCGCGAACCCGCGCGGGCCGCGACAGGCCGGGCGCGGCCGAGGTGCCGGGAACCTGACCGTGACGGCGGAGTCCGGCCGTCGGCGACATGCCAGGACGCCGTCCTCGGCGTGTGCGGCGGCGAAGGCGACGTCCGGACAGCGCGGAGGGTCGGGGGTGCGGCTCGCCGCCGTGTGTCCCCACCAGGCCCAACGGGGGTGTGGACGCCCGGAAGGGACCGGCACGGGCCCTCGGCGAGGCCCATGTGCTCGTGTTGGCGAACGGGAACGCCCGCCCGCGTGTCATCGTGCTCCCAGGTGCACGGCAGCGGGCCCGGGAGCCGGCCCGTCCCGGCCGGTCCCGTCGCGCGGTTCGCGCCGCGCCGTCTCGGGCGGCGTCTCGCCGGGGTCCCGCACGGCGGCTTGACAGATACCCCCCAGGGGTATTTAGTGAGGGCGTACCGGCCAGTACGGAGCCGGTGCGACGCACGAGACGCCGCGCGTCGCCACATGAGAACCAGGAGACCCCCATGAGCACGTCCCCTTCCGCCCCCGCCCCCGCCCCCGTCGCCACCTACCCCGTC
>NZ_JBPQTQ010000207.1:0-6346 GCF_051386415.1 Streptomyces sp. URMC 129 | reverse complement strand
CCCGGTGGCCCTCGGGAAACCCGAGGGCCACCAGCGTGTTGATGAGCATGCCCACGCCGACGAAGTCGCCGATCTCCTTGTCGTCGGCGCCCAGGAGCAGGCGGACCGAGTCCCACAGCCGCTCCCAGGCGGCCCTGATCTCGGCGCCGAATTCATGGTCCCCGGCGGCGGTCGCGTTGTTCACCGCGACGAACATCTGGAGCTGGAACATGGGCCGGTCGCGGTCGGTGATCAGCTCCGCGTAGGCGGCGCCCATCGCCTCCCGCGCCGCCCCGGGGTCCAGCCCCTCGGCCGCGCGCTCGAACGCCTCCCTGACCTCGTCGGTGCACCGTCGCGCCGCCGCCAGGAAGATCGCCCGCTTGTCCGGGAAGAGCCGGAAGAGGTACGGCTGGGAGACGCCCACCCTGCGGGCGATCGCGGCCGTCGAGGTGCCCGCGTAACCGCTGCGGGCGAACTCGGTGATGGCCGCGCGGACGACGCTCTCGCGCCGCTCCTCCGCGGACATCCGGCTGCTTTCCCTGGCCATGGAGAGAAAGTTAGTGGTCAATCACTAATCATGTCAACCGGTCGCCGCCCGGCCCCCGTGGGCCGGTGCCCTCACGCGAGCCGGACCACCGCCCGGGCCATGCCGAGGACCTTCTGGCCGGCGCTGCGCGCGACGAGGTCGACGCGGACCGTACGGGCCTCGTCGTCCAGCTTGGCGGCGACGGTCGCGGAGACCTCGATCCGGGCGCCCTCGTCGTCGTTGGGCACCACGACCGGCTTGGTGAACCGCACCCCGTACTCCACGACGGCCGCCGGGTCCCCGGCCCAGTCCGTGACCACCCGGACCGCCTCGGCCATGGTGAACATGCCGTGCGCGATCACGTCCGGCAGCCCCACCGCCTTGGCGAACTTCTCGTTCCAGTGGATCGGGTTGAAATCCCCCGACGCGCCCGCGTACCGCACGAGCGTCTCGCGGGTGACGGGGAAGACGGCGGCGGGCAGTTCGGTGCCCGTCTCGATGTCGGCGTAGGCGATCCGGGCCGTCACGACGCGTCCTCCCCATCCTCTGTCCGGCGCGCCACCAGCTTGGTGTACGCGGTGACCACATGGTCCCCGACCGCGTCGTGCACCTCGCCGCGGACGTCGAGGATCTCGTTGCCGCCCCGGGAGGTGATGGTCTCGATGACGGAGGTGACCGACAGCAGGTCCCCCGCCCGGACCGGCCGGGAGTAGACGAACCGCTGGTCGCCGTGGACCACGCGGGAGTAGTCCAGGCCCAGCTTCGGGTCCCTGATGACCTGCCCGGCCGCCTTGAAGGTGATGGCGAACACGAACGTCGGCGGTGCGATCACGTCCGGGTGCCCGAGCGCCTTGGCGGCCTCGGGGTCCCGGTACGCGGGGTGGGGGTCCCCGATCGCGTCGGCGAACTCACGGATCTTCTCCCGGCCGACTTCGTACGGCTCGGTGGGCGGATAGCTCCGCCCGGCGAAGGACTGATCAAGGGGCATCGGCAGAATCCTCACCATCCGGGGCCATCGGCCCGCGTCCCGAAGCGCCGAGGCCGCCCCCGGCGTGGGGGCGGCCTCGGCGTCGAACCACTGTTCTGCGTCCTGAGTGGTCAGCGCGTCTCGCGGTGAGCCGTGTGCGCGTTGCAGCGCGGGCAGTGCTTCTTCATCTCCAGACGATCCGGGTCGTTCCGCCGGTTCTTCTTGGTGATGTAGTTCCGCTCCTTGCACTCCACGCAGGCCAGCGTGATCTTCGGGCGGACGTCGGTGGCAGCCACGTGAGTGCTCCTTGACGGATGGACGGGTCAAACATTTGGTTGAACAACAGAGAAGAGTAGCCGATCAGAGGGCCAACCCCGTAATCGGCTACTTGACGTAGCGGCGACCGGACTTGAACCGGTGACACAACGATTATGAGCCGTTTGCTCTACCGACTGAGCTACGCCGCCACGAGGTGGACGGCCACCCCCGGTGACGGCGGGAGACCTCGCACCTCAGAGCCCCAAAACGGAATCGAACCGTTGACCTTCTCCTTACCATGGAGACGCTCTGCCGACTGAGCTATTGGGGCGAGCGCTCAAGAGATTACACGCTCTGACCCGGAAGGCGAAATCCGTAAAGGCCGGGCCAACCGGCCTCTAGGCTCGCTCGCGATGCCAGAGCGTCTCCTCCTCAGCGGACCGCGGCTCGCCGACGGCCGGACCGTCGACGTCCGGCTCAGCGCCGGTCGCGTCGAGGCCGTCGGCACCCCCGGCAGCCTCTCCCCGCCCGCCCCGTCCGGGCCGCGGGGCGGGGACGACGACGCCCGCGTCGACCTCACCGGCTACCTGCTGCTCCCCGCCCCGGCCGAGCCGCACGCCCACCACGACACCGCGCTGACCGGCGTCCGCGCCGGCTCCGCCCCGCCGCCCGACACCCCCGTCGACCTGCGCCGCCGCGTCACCGAGGCCGCGCTCGCCCAGCTGGGCCACGGCGCCACCGCCCAGCGCAGCCACGTCCGGATCGGCGACGCGCGCGGGCTGGCGGCGCTGGAGGCGGCGCTCGACGCCCGGCGCGCGCTGCGCGGCCTGGCCGACCTCACCGCCGTGGCCGCGCCCCGGCTGCTCACCGGCCTGGCCGGAGCCGACAACCGGGCCCAGCTCCACGACGCCGCCAAGATGGGCGCCGACGCGCTGGGCGGCTGCCCGGACCTCGACCCCGACCCGGCCGGATACGTCGACGTCGTCCTCGGCGTCGCCGGCGAGCACGGCCGGGCCGTCGATCTGCACACCGAGGGGGACGACCCGGCCCGGCTCGCCCGCCTGGCGTCCGCCGCCGCCGCGCACCGGGCCGGGGTGACCATCGGCCCGTGCACCGGTCTGGCCCTGCTGCCCCCGGCCGCCGCCGCCCGCGCCGCCGACCGGCTCGCCGCCGCCGGGATCACCGTCGTCTGCCTGCCGCAGGGCCCGTGCGCCCTCTCCCCCGGCCGCCGGCCCGAGCGGGCGGCGACGCCGGTCCGGCTCCTCACCGCCGCCGGGGTCCGCGTCGCGGCGGGCGGCGGGGCGCTGCGGGACGCGGCCAACCCGGTCGGCCGGGGCGATCCGCTGGAGGCCGCGTTCCTGCTGGCGTGGCGCGGCGAGTGCCGCGCGCCGGAGGCGTACGCCGCCGTCAGCGGGCGGGCGCGGGCCGCGCTGGGGCTGCCCGAGGTGCGGATCGACGCCGGGTTCCCGGCCGAGCTGCTCGCGGTGCGCGGCGAGACGGTCGAGGAGGCGCTGTCCCTGGCCTACAGCCGGCTGGTGATCCACCGGGGCCGGATCGTCGCCCGGACCAGCGCGGTGCGGGAGTACGGCGACCCGCCGCCCGGTTCGCCGCCGGGCGGCCGGGGCGTGCCCCGGCAGGCGACGGGGTAGCGCCCGGTGGTGAGGCGCGGGCGTACCGTCGGGTGCATGCGCACAGTGATCGCTGGAGGACATGGCAAGATCGCCCGCCGCCTGGAACGGCTGCTGGCCGGGCGCGGGGACGAGGTCTCGGGCCTGATCCGCAGGCCCGACCAGGCCGGGGCGCTGCTCGCGGCCGGGGCGGAGCCCGTCGTCTGCGACCTGGAGTCGGCGGGCGTGGAGGACGTGGCCCGGCATCTGGAGGGCGCGGACGCGGCCGTCTTCGCGGCGGGCGCGGGCCCGGGCAGCGGGGCGGCGCGGAAGGAGACGGTGGACCGGGCGGCGGCCGTGCTGTTCGCGGACGCGGCCGAGCGGGCCGGGGTCCGCCGGTTCGTCGTGGTGTCGGCGATGAACGTGGACGAGGAGCCGCCGCCGGGCACCGATCCGGTGTTCGCCGCGTACCTGCGGGCCAAGGGCGCCGCCGACGCCGGGATCCGCTCCCGCTCCGGGCTGTCCTGGACGATCCTGCGCCCCGGCCGCCTCACCGACGGGCACGGCACGGGCCGCGTCCACCTGGCGGAGAAGGCGCCGCGCGGGGACGTCACCCGGGACGACGTGGCGGCCGTGCTGGTGACGCTGCTGGACACGCCGGGCACGGCGGGGCTGACGCTGGACCTGACCAACGGGGACACGCCCATCCCGGAGGCGGTCGCGGCCGTCCTGCGCTGACGGCGGGCGGCGGACGGGCGGGTTGCTCCGTCCGGGTTAGGGTCCGGGCATGTTCTCCTCCTCGCGGAGCTCCTCGTGGGCTTCCTCCCGGGCCGGACGGGTAGTCGTCGTGACGGCGGCGACGGCCGCCGCTCTGGGCGCGATAACGACGGCGGTGGTGGCGATGACGGACGCGGGTACGGGCGGGGCGGCATGCGAGTCCTCGGTGCCGTTCGCCTCGGGGACGGGCGGCTACGACACGTACCGCATCCCGGCCGCCGTCACCACGCCGGACGGCACGCTGCTCGCCTTCGCCGAGGGACGGGTCGGCGGCGCGGGCGACACCGGGCACATCGACGTGGTGGCCCGGCGCTCGACGGACGGCGGCTGCACGTGGGAGCCGCTGACCGTGGTGGCGGCGGGCGACGGCGACACCCGGGGCAACCCGGCGCCCGTGGTCGACCCGGCGACCGGGCGGGTGGTGCTGCTGACGTCGTTCAACAGCGGCGAGGTCACCGAGGCCGAGATCATGCGCGGCGAGGCCACGGCGGAGCAGAGCCGCCGGGTCTTCGTGCAGACGAGTGACGACGACGGCCGGACGTTCACCGCGCCGCGGGAGATCACGGCGGACGTGAAGCTGCCGGACTGGCGCTGGTACGCGACGGGTCCCGGGCACGGGATCGCCCTGTCGGACGGGGGCCGGCTGGTGGTCCCCGCGAACCATTCGGCGGCGCCGCCGGAGGGCTCGCCGGACACCGGCGAGGAGCCGGGGTACTACGGCGCGCACGCGCTGCTGAGCGACGACGGCGGCGAGACCTGGCGCATCGGCTTCGTGGACGACTCGTACGACGGGACGATCAACGCCAACGAGTCGGCGGTGGCGGAGCTGGCGGACGGGCGGCTGTACTTCAGCTCCCGCGACCAGAACGGCACGGGTGCGGGCCACCGCGTGGGCGCGTACTCGGCCGACGGCGGCGAGTCGCTGGAGGGCGACGGCTACGCGGCGCAGCCGGACCTGGCCGACGTGCCGGTGGTGCAGGGCAGCGTGCTCCGGCCGGACGACGGCCCGCTGCTGTTCTCCGGCCCGTCGAACCCGGACGCCCGGGAGGCTTTGACGGTGTGGCGCAGCGACGACGACGGCCGGACGTTCGACCGGGTGCTGACCGTGTCGGCCGACCCGGCGGCGTACTCGGACCTGGTCGGGCTGGCCGGGGGCGCGGCGGGCGTCTTCTTCGAGACGGGCGCCGAGGGGCCGTACGAACGGATCGAGTTCCGGCGGATCGAGGGCCTGTAGCCCGTCGGCGCGGGGGAGTTGGCGGCGACGCAGAAGGCCCCCGTCCTGCCCGGCGGCAGATCAGGGGCCTTGGTGCTGGGTGGCGGCGCCAGGATTCGAACCTGGGAAGGCTGAGCCGGCAGATTTACAGTCTGCTCCCTTTGGCCACTCGGGCACACCGCCTCGCAACGCGGTAAACGATACCCGATCGCGGGGGGTGGTCCGCCACTCGGTTGTCCGGGGTGGCCAGGGGTAGCGGGTGGCTAGGCTGTGCGCCGACCCTGCCCGACTCAGCCAGAGCACGAGGAGCCCAAGACACCATGGCCGACTCCAGTTTCGACATCGTCTCGAAGGTCGACCGGCAGGAGGTCGACAACGCGCTGAACCAGGCTTCCAAGGAGATCTCCCAGCGCTACGACTTCCGCGGCGTCGGCGCGTCGATCGCGTGGTCAGGGGAGCGGATCGAGATCCGGGCCAACGCGGAGGAGCGGGCCAGGGCGGTGCTCGACATCTTCCAGTCGAAGCTGATCAAGCGCGGCATCTCGCTCAAGGCTCTGGACTCGGGCGAGCCGCAGGCGTCGGGGAAGGAGTACCGGCTGTACTCCACCATCAAGGAGGGCATCTCCACCGAGGACGCCAAGAAGGTCACCAAGCTGATCAGGGACGAGGGTCCCAAGGGCGTCAAGGCGCAGGTGCAGGGCGACGAGCTGCGGGTGAGCTCCAAGAGCAGGGACGCGCTGCAGGAGGTGCAGCGGCTGGTGCGCGAGGCGGACTTCGACTTCGCGGTGCAGTTCGTCAACTACCGCTAGGGCCTGTCTTCGGACCTTCGCGGATCAGGCCGCCTCGTCGGCTCCCCCGGGCCCCTCGGGGGCCTGGGAGGTGCCCCCATGCGTCGGCAGCTCGTACGGTGGGGGCACCTCCCAGCCGCCAGGCTGAGGGAGCGTCGTGGCCCCGCGGAGATCCGGAAGAGAGGCCCTGGCCGCGCCCCGGCGGGGGCCGGGGAGCAGGGGGTGCGGGGT
>NZ_JBPQTQ010000206.1:0-6494 GCF_051386415.1 Streptomyces sp. URMC 129 | reverse complement strand
CCCTCCCCACCCCCAAGGTCATCCCATCGAGTGACCCGACAATCCGACCGAAGCCCTTCGCCGGGCCGTGGCGGGCAAGTGAGAGCTCGCCGCGAGGAGTTCGAGAGAGGTCTCGGCCATGCGAGCGGCGGTCACCGCCGACTGGAAGAGGGGCGTGCAGCCGGATCGCGCGTACCCATGTGTGAGGCAATCCCTGAAGCTGGCGAGTTCAGGAGCGTTTGCAGGGTGACTGGGGCCCCGTTGGCCAAGAAGGACCTGGAGAGTCTGCCCCGCTGCTACGGTCACGCGTATGACGCTGTCAGCATCCACGGCCCGTGCCGTCGATTTGCGGGTTGAGCCGGTTGATGACGTTCTCGGTCGTATGGAGCTGTCGCTTCAGACCCGCTTGGACCGGGACACGGTGGTCCGTAAGCGGCGCTCGGTCGGGGCACGGACGGACCGTGACACCTGGGTGCGCATCGAGAGGCGGGGCCTCGACAAGATCGGTACTCAGGGCTGGAACGGCACCGAGTGTGCCGCGCGTCTGGAGGGCATTGCTCAGCCTGCATGGCAGGGATGTGTGGTCTGGCGGGATGCGGACGAGCCCGCCATGTGGCGGGCCGACGAGACGGAGATCCTGCCGGGAGAGCCAATCGGCACTGCCGTGCTGAGCGAGGAGCCGAAGTTGTCAGACGAGTGGTGGCAGGCCCTCAACGCCTCGTTGGACGCGCTCGCGGCCCACGACACAAGGCGCATTGCCACGCCGGACACTGTCACCATCACACAGGTCCTGGTCGACGAATCCATCCGCAGCGCCTTCTCCGGCGACTTCGACGTGACCGTAGAGCGGTGGGTTCCGGCCCACGCGGATCTGAACTGGGCGAATATGACGGCGCCGACGTTCTGCCTCTTTGACTGGGAGGACTGGGGAAACGCACCGCGGGGGCTCGACTCCGCTTCGCTGTGGGGAAGTTCCCTTGTCGTCCCGGCTCTGGCCGATCGTGTACGGCGAGAGCGACGATCGGACTTGGAGAGCCGGGACGGCAAGCTGATGACGTTGTTCGTGTGCTCGAAGCTCCTTGGGCCGGACGCGCACCCGGAGGACCCCCGGCTGGAGCCCGCCCGCCGCATGGCGGAGCAGGTTGTCGCGGAGCTTCAGACCTGTGTGCCCTGTCGGACACGACGCTGACCAACGAGGCGATTACCTGCCTCACCGAGGTATCGGGCACGTAGCTGCCCGCCGGCGATGGCGAGGAAGTGAGAGCTGGCTGCGAGGAGTTCGGGATAGGTCTCGGCCATGCGGGCCGCCGTCAGCGCGGACCGGAAGAGGGGCGTGTCGATGACGGAGTCCCCGGTGTACCGCTCGGTCGCCTTGAGCATGGCCCGGGTCCGCCCCTCGACGCCGAACACCTGGGTTTCCTGGAACCCGGCGTGTTCGATCTCGTCGCGCAGTTCGTCGGCGCTGTGGAAGCAGGCCGCGCTGAAGGTTCTCCCGTCGTAGACGCGGGACTTGAGGATGCCGATGATGCTGCGCTCGACGCTCTCCACGTGCAGGTGGGTCAGGGCGGTGGGCTCGAACAGCGAGGCGTAGCGACTGATCCCGACAGCGGCAAGCAGGCCACCCGGCCGCAGGACCCGGTACGCCTCGACGAGCGCCCGTACCGCAGACCAACTCCCCGCAGGCATCGAACCCCTGAATCCCGTATCCGCTAGCGCAGGTAGGTGCGCTGCCACTCGGCGGAAGACATGTCCTGGGCAGCGTTCGCCAGTGCGATCGCGGACGGTGTCTTCAGCTTGGCCCGGGTGCTGTCCACCCACTCCTGCGCGTTGCGGTACCCCTGCTCCAGGTACTCCAGTCCCTGGAGCATGCACTCCAGTCTGTCGGCGTCGTGGGCGACGAGTACCTCCAGGGACTCACCGCTCTCGTACTCCTCCACGATCGCCTTGATCCCGGCGGCCACCACGGGGTGCGCGTCGGCCACTTGGTCGGCGGTCACGTCCTCGTTCCTGGCGGCGGTGAGGTAACGCCGCCCGATCCACGGGATGTCACCGACGCGCGTCTCCTGCGTGTCGTGAAAGGTGCACAGCAGAGCGACCTTGGCCGGGTCGGCTCCTTCGAGCATCGCGAGCACCGAGCCGATGATGGCCGTGCGGAAGCTGTGCTCAGCGATCGTCTCCGGATCCTTGACGCCCGCGATCCACCACCCGCTGCGCTTCCCGCGCTTGAGGGCTCCCATCTCCATGAGGTAGGTGACCGAGCCCCGGGCGTACTGTTCCTCGCTCATGCGGCGTCCTCTCCACAAAACACGTTCTGGACAGTCGTAGACCGTAATGCACCTGCTCCAGCTCGCGTCGCGACCGTGGCGACCCCACTCCCAGATCGAGCAGCCGGGACACCCGGCCCGCGAGGTCGGAGGCGAGGTGCGAGTCCGCAGTGGGCAGGCCAGGATGCGAAGCGAGCAGAGCCCATACAGAGTGAACGTTGAGGTCCAGACAGGCCAAGGTCGGTTCGAGGCGGTCGGCCAGCGCGTGCAGCAGTGCACCGGCATCCCATCGAGTTCCGGTACGCGAGGCCATGAACCCGTCGTCCGCGCGCGGCAGGGTATCCATGCCGAGCCAGTAAGCCCAGTAGTTCAGGTTGGCCACCTCACCAGAGTCATCGCTCAGGCACTGATCAATGAAGGCCCACAAGACGTCCTGCTCGCCGTGCCGCGTGAGGGAGGTAGCAACGGATCTCGCATCCGACCATGCCGACATCGAGGTCGCGGTCAACCACACTGGCCTCCGCATGTGAGCCAGCCACGCGTGTGTATCCGGCGATCTGTCATAGCTGCACAGGTAGACGGCCTGACGTCGCAACAAGGCCCACTTGTCGCCTGCTCGATCAGCCACTTCGGCGTAGCGCCGGAGGCGATCGAAAAACACCCGTCGGTCAGGCTCGGCCAGCAGGGGAGATGGCGGGGTGGGTCCGCGACGGCGCGGGGGCGAAGCAGGTGCAGGGGGCATCGCTGTCGGCGGAATCCCGGTAAGAGCCCAAGCGATCAGGTGCGTGGCTGTCCGCGTGAACACCCACTGTGCGAGCGGATGAGCCTCCATATCGCGGCGCGAAGAGGAGTCGCTGTTCATGGTGTAAGCGATCACGGCATCCGCTTGGCTGGCGACATCGAGGAGCACGACAAGCTCAGGGTCCGCTCCTTGGCTGAGGAGAAGCCGGCGAACTGTCTGGAACTGGGCCAGGGAGACAGCGGGAAGTGGGCGCCGACCTGTTTCCCAGCTTTGCACGGTTGTCGTGTCTACACCGAGCTGCTCAGCGAACTCACGCTGAGTGCTCTGAAGGCGCTCGCGAACGATCTTCAGCAGATGGCCAGTGACGCCCCCTCCCGAAGGCTGGGTTCGAGAACCATGACCACGGGTCTGGGTTACCTGACGAAACGGGGGTCGAGCTGGAGTCATGACCCACTCCTGCCAGCTTCTCGCAGAGGAAACATGTACTCTGCGTCAGTTTTCTGGACCTCTTGGTCACTCTAGGTTTGTAGGTGAGAGAGACACCAGACAGGAACCTCAATTCTAGTCGCTCTGAGCGATGGCATGCTTACGCATTCGCCGTGGAGTCGTTTCCGTAAGCATCCACAGGCAGTGGCAGGTGATCCGCATGACGTACCGGCTCCTTCCCCCCCCCGCATGCGGGCCTACCTCGGACACCGCGATGAGCTGGAGGAGCACGTGATCATTCCAGCATGGGTCCAACCGCTTCAGCCGCTGTACAGATGGGCGTTCGCAGTGCATGAAGAGGAGATCCACCAATGGCGCCGGGCGGTGGCCCGGTCCCTGACACAGTGGCATGCGCCTCACGCATCGGTCGAACTGGCATGCTTCGGCGTCTCTGAGCTGCTCGCAAACGTCATCAAGCACTCCGTGGACCAGCATTGCCGCTTGGAGGTCACCCGGGACGGCGCCACCGCGGTTGTCTCCGTGCTCGACCGTTCGCCTGTTCTGCCCGTCGTCACCGTGCCCGACCGGGACGCTGAGTCCGGACGCGGGCTCTGGGTGCTCCAACAGATGGCTGGCGGCCAGGACTTCGGCTTCCGACGCTTCTACGGCCCCTGGAAGAAAGCCGTCTGGTTCCGCTGCCACTTGCCGAACCTGCAGGAGTCACGGTGATGGGCACCTGCAGGCACTCCGAGCTCGAGCAGACTTCCGAGGGCAAGAGGTGCCGGGTCTGCGGCTTGTTGATCTATCTCACCAAACCGGCGAAGGCGGAGCCCGCTCAGGCGAAGCCGCCCCGGGCACCGGCTGCCTCAGGGCCTGCGCGAGGAGTTGAGCATGATGGCTGAGACCGGCACGGCTACGTCCTACGCTCGCTGGATCGCCGCCCGTCCGCAGACGGTTGTCGTGCAGCCGACCAGTTTCTGCAATCTGGACTGTACGTACTGCTATCTGCCGGAGCGGGACCGCAGGGAGCACATGTCCGTCGAGGTGGCCCGCGCTCTCGCGCGGGCGGTCGCGGAGCTGGTGGACGGCTCTCCGGGACGGCGGCTGGATCTGGTGTGGCACGCTGGGGAGCCCCTGACAGTGGGCCTGCGCCGTTTCGCCGAATTGGTCGGCCCGTTCGAGGAGTTGCGGCGGTCCGGGCGGCTGCGCCATTACGTGCAGACCAATGCCACGCTCATCACCGACGCGTGGTGCGCCTTCCTGAAGCGCTACGGATTCTGCGTGGGCGTAAGCATCGACGGCCCGGCGGCCCTGAACGCTCAGCGGGTGGACCGGGGAGGAAGCCCGGCGTTCACGCGGATCACCCGGGGGATCTCCCGGCTCCGGCATGCCGGAATCCCGTTCTCGGTGATCGCCGTCGTGACAGCCGAGAGTATCGGCCAGCCTGAACCGTTACTCGACTTCCTGTCCGGCCTGGGCTGCGACACCATCGGCCTGAACATCGAGGAGGCCGAAGGCGTCAACACCCATCGCGCACCTCCGGCGATGATGCGCGCCGTGGAGTTCTGGCGCCGCACGATCGCCTGGAGCCGTCGCAATCCCGGCGTTCCCGTACGCGAGCTGGCCCGCTTGGGCGACTACCTCCACCTCACCCGCACCGGACAAGGAGAGCGGTGGGCCGCCCAGCTCATCGACCCCATCCCGACCATCTCCACCACCGGCGACGTGGTCCTCCTCTCGCCCGAGCTGGCGGGCACCAACGCCCCGCCCTACGACGACTTTCGGGCCGGGAACATCCTCACCCAGCCACTGGCCTCGATTCTCGTCGGCGCTCA
The DNA here is from genome assembly GCF_051386415.1 of Streptomyces sp. URMC 129. Classification (NCBI taxonomy): domain Bacteria; kingdom Bacillati; phylum Actinomycetota; class Actinomycetes; order Kitasatosporales; family Streptomycetaceae; genus Streptomyces; species Streptomyces sp. URMC 129. The sequence goes on along the minus strand of NZ_JBPQTQ010000206.1, from coordinate 1,248 downwards.
CCGCCTGCGCTATGTGCGGGAGTTCCTCATCGGCCTAAATGCCTGCCAGGCCACCTGTACGTTCTTCGGCTTCTGCCGCGGAGCGCAAGCAGGAAACCGCTACTTCGAGAACGGCCGCCTGGACACCACCGAGACCGGCTACTGCCGCACCTCCCGGCAAGCCCTCATCACCGCACTGTCCGATACCGTCCGGAAGGAAAACACACCGTGAACCTGCTTGAACTCCTCGCGACCGCCGACGCCCCGGTCCTCGACCACCTCACCGCCCACCGCGACGGCCAGGCCGCCGCCAACGCGTTCAACAACCAGCCCACCTGGGACAACGTCGGCATCGGCTTCGACAACCGGCCCACCTGGGACAACTGGAACAAGAAGAAGTAACCCCGCTCCACCCGTCAGGAAGCCCAACACCTCATGCACAGCCGCACCTTCGGCCACATCACCCTCACCCTGCCCGCCCTGGACGACCCCGACCTCTACCTCTCCAGCGTCACCTCGCTGGAAGGCGGCCGGGGCACCGTCCAGGACTTCCAGTACGCCGACGCGAGCCTGCGCGAACTCGATCTCGCGGACACCCGCCTCATCACCGGCCGCATCACTGGCCTGTCCGCCCAGCGCGTCCGCCTCGACTGCACCCGCCTGGACTCCATCGAGTTCAGCGGCTGCGACTTCCGCTCCCTGCACTGGTCCGACAGCAAGCTCTCCCGCACCGTCTTCCGCGACTGCAAGCTCATGGGCGCCACTCTCGACCAGCTCGCCCTCGACAACGTCCTCTTCACAGGCTGCCGACTCGACTATGCCACCTTCCACCAGATCCGCGCCGCCGGCCCCGTGGCCCTCGTCAAGTGCACCCTCACCGAGGCCGCCTTCGACCACTGCGACCTCTCCGGCGCCCATATCGAAGCGTGCACCCTGCACCTGACCGAATTCACCGCGGGCACCTACCGCCACACCGACCTGCGCGGCAACGACCTCTCCACCCTGCGCGGCGTCCCGGCCCTGAAGCAGATCCTCATCGACCGCCCCCAGCAGACCGAACTCGCCCACGCCCTCACCACCGAACTCGGCATCACCTTCGGCGACACCCTCAACGATCCGGAACAGCCATGGACTTGAAGATCGCCTTCGCCGACCTCGCCGCCCTGAGCCAGCGCTGCGAAACCACCACCGCCCAGGCGGTACACGGCCACCCCGACTACGAAGACGGAGCCGTCATCCCCACCGGCCCCTGGCAGCCCCTCACTGAAC
>NZ_JBPQTQ010000205.1:0-6503 GCF_051386415.1 Streptomyces sp. URMC 129 | reverse complement strand
GCCCGGCCAGGGGCATGCGGGCAGGTCCCGGGGCAGGAGGTCACGCATGCTGACGGCGATGACGACCGGGGCATCGAGCGACTCGTGTGCGGTGCGCGGACCCCGGCCCGCGGTGGCCTGCTGTGAGGCGCCGCCGGCCAGGGACGGGAAGGGCTCCGGGCGCGACGCCTTTCTCGGGGGTACTGGCGTCGCGGCCGGAGGTTCCGGGGCTGGACCTTCGTCTAGCGGGCGAGCCAGGCGGCCGTGTCCGGCGGGAGGAGACCGTCCTCCAGCGGCCCGCTCGTCAGCAGCACCTCGGTGTGGTCCGGCAGGGCGCACGGCGCGTCCGACAGGTTGACCACGCAGGCGAAGCCGGGCTCGCGGGCGAAGGACAGCACGTCCTCCGGCGCGTCCAGCCAGGTGAGGGCGCCCTCTCCCTCGCCCAGCGCCGGGTGCGCGCGGCGCACCCGCAGCGCCCGCCGGTACAGCTCCAGCATCGAGCCGTCGTCACCGCTCTGCGCCCGCACGCTGCGGTCCTTCCACGCGGCCGGCTGCGGCAGCCACGGCTCGGCGGTCGCGCCCTCGGGGCTGAAGCCGAACGGCGGTTCCTGGCCGGACCACGGGATCGGCACCCGGCAGCCGTCGCGGCCCCGGACGGTGTGCCCGGACCGCTCCCATATCGGGTCCTGGAGCACCTCCTCGGGCAGGTCCTCGACCTCTTCGAGGCCCAGCTCCTCCCCCTGGTAGACGTAGGCGCCGCCGGGCAGCGCCAGCGTCAGCAGGGCCGCCGCGCGCGCCCGGCGCAGGCCGAGCCGGAGGTCGAACGGGGTGTCCGTGGCGAAGCCGACGTTCCACTGCCACTCGGCCTTGTCCCGGCCGAAGCGGCTGACGTGGCGGGTCACGTCGTGGTTGGACAGCACCCAGGTGGTGGGCGCGCCGACCGCGCCGAGGCTGGAGGAGGTGAGGTCGATGGTCGCCCGCAGCTTGGCGGCGTCCCACTCCGTCACCAGATAGTCGAAGTTGAACGCGGTGTGCAGCCCCTCCGGCCGGACGTAGGCCGCCAGCCGCTCCGGCGTGTCGGGCCCCGCCTCGGCGACGAACATGCGGTCCCCGGGGAACTCGTCGGCGACCCGGCGCCAGCTCCGGTAGATCTCGTGCACCTCGTCGCGGTCCCAGTGCGGGTGGTCCACGTGCTCGGCGGCCCTGCCGGGCGTCCGCACCGGCAGCGGCGGGGAGTCGGGGAACTCCGGGTGCTTGATGAGGCCGTGGGCGACGTCGATGCGGAAGCCGTCCACGCCCCGTGCGAACCAGTGGCGCAGGATCGACTCGAACTCCTCGCGGACCTCCGGGTTGTCCCAGTTCAGGTCGGGCTGCTCCGGCGCGAACAGGTGCAGGTACCACTCGCCCGGGGTCCCGTCCGGCTCGGTGACCCGGGTCCAGGCCGGGCCGCCGAAGCAGGAGATCCAGTTGTTCGGCGGCTCGTCCCCGTCCGGGCCCCGGCCCGGCCGGAAGTGGTAGCGGGCCCGCTCCGGGCTGCCCGGCGCGGCGGCCAGCGCGGCCCGGAACCAGGCGTGCCGGTCGGAGGTGTGGTTGGGCACGATGTCGGGGATGACGCGCAGGCCGTGCCGGTGCGCCTCCTCGATCAGCGCCTCGGCCTCGGCCAGCGTGCCGAAGACGGGCTCGATGTCGCGATAGTCCGACACGTCGTAGCCGTGGTCCGCCATGGGGGACGGGTACCACGGGGTGATCCAGATGGCATCCACGCCCAGGTCGCGCAGGTAGGGCAGCCGGGAGCGGATGCCGGCTATGTCGCCGACGCCGTCGCCGTTCCCGTCGGCGAAACTGCGGATGTAGATCTGGTAGATGACGGCATCGCGCCACCACGGTGCGGTGGAGGTCATGGGGGTGCGTGACTCCTTGTCGGTTTCCGGTGCGGGCCCGGTCATTTGACGGAGCCGGCGGTGAGGCCGGCGACGATGCGGCGCTGGAAGAGGAGGACGAGGATCACCAGCGGCACGGTGACCAGGACACCGGCGGCCATCTGGCTGCCGAACGGCGTGTCGAACTCCGTGGCGCCGGTGAACTTGGAGATGGCGACGGGCGCCGTCTGGATCTCCGGCTTGTTGGTCATGGACAGCGCGATGAGGAACTCGTTCCAGGCCGCGATGAACGTGATGATGGCCGTGGTGAAGATGCCCGGCGCCGCCAGCGGCAGGATGATCCGGCGGAACGCCTGGCCCCGGGTGCAGCCGTCGACCATGGCGGCGTGCTCCAGTTCCTGCGGCATCTGCCGGAAGAACGCGGTCAGCAGCCACACCGCCAGCGGCAGCGCGAAGGACATGTCCGGGACGATCATCGCCTGGTAGGTGTTGATCCAGCCCCAGTCCGTGAACATCTTCAGCAGCGGCACCACGATCGACACCACGGGGAACATGGTGGAGGCGATGATCAGCGTCAGCAGCAGCCGCTTGAACGGGAATTCCAGCCGCGCCATCGCGTAGGCGGTGACGGTGGCCAGGGACAGCGCCAGCAGCGTCGTCGTCCCCGCCACCACCACGCTGTTGACCAGCGCGCGGCCGAAGCCCTGGCCGGGCTGGAAGACCGCCCGGTAGTTCTCCAGCGAAAGCGGCGACGGCAGCGGCGACTTGTCGAAGATGTCCGAGGTGCGCCGCAGGCTGGACACGATCATCCAGAAGAACGGCGCCAGGCAGAAGACGACGATGGCGGCCAGACCGAGGTTCAGCAGCCACCGGCGCAGTGGGTTGAGGGTGGTCGTCATGCCGTCACCTCCGCGCGGCCCGCACGCCGGCGGAACCGCCGCGCCCGCCGGGCCGGGCCGCCGTCGCCGAGGAGATCGGCGCCCAGCAGCCGGACGAAGGCGACCGCGATGAGCAGGACATAGAGGAAGAGAAGGACCGCGTAGGCGGCGCCGGGGCCGAAGCGGACGTTGGACGCCTCGTCCAGCGCCAGCATGGACAGCGTCTCCACCGACTCCTTCCGCGACCCGACGAGGATGAACGGCAGGTCGAACATGCGCACCGCGTCCAGCGTGCGGAACAGCACGGCCACCAGCAGCGCCGGCCGCACCAGCGGCAGTGTGATGTGCCAGAACTGGCGGGGGGCGCTGGCACCGTCGAGACGGGCCGCCTCGTAGACCTGCCGGTCGATCACCTGGAGTCCGGCCAGGACCAGCAGCCCGATGAAGGGTGCCGTTTTCCACACCTCGGCGATGATGACGGCGACCTTGGCGTGGACGCCCTCGGTGGTCCACAGGATGTCGGTGCCGAGCACCGCGTTGGCCACGCCGTCGCCGTTGAAGATCCACCGCCAGAGCAGGGCGGACATGGCGGTGGGCACGGCCCACGGGACGAGGATGCTGGCCCGCACCAGGCCGCGGCCCCGGAACGCCCGGTGCATCACCAGCGCCATGGCCACGCCGATCACGGTCTCCAGGGCCACGGTGGTGACGGTGAAGAACGAGGTGTTCCAGAACGCGTTCCAGAAGCGCTCGCCGTGCTCGCCGAAGACCGCGGCGTAGTTGTCGAGACCCACATAGGGCTCGGTCGCGCTGAAGAACCCGGTCTCCGGGTCCAGACCGCGCACGCCGTACAGCGACTGCCGGAACGCCTGCACGGTCGGGTACAGCACGATCAGCCCGAGCGCCAGCACGGTCGGGGAGACCAGCAGCGCGGCCAGCCGGGCCGAGCTGCGGCCCTGGGCGGCGCCCGCCGCCGCCCACGAGGGGCGGCGACGGACGCGGCGGGCCCGGCGGGACCCGCGGGACGACGGGCCGGACGCGGCCGACGAGGCGGCCGGTGGGGAAGTCTGGGTGTCCACCATGATCGGACCCCTTAACCGGCGGTGTATTCGAGCAGCGTCTGCTGCAGGTCGGACAGCGCCCGCTCGCTGCTCTTCTCGCCGGTCAGGGCCGCGTACGCCGCGTCCTGGATGGCGGCGGTCACCCGGCCGTACTCCACGACGCGGGGCCGGGGAACGGCGTTGAGGATGGACTCCTTCAGCTCCGGCAGGTACGGGTACTGCTCGGCCAGCGCCGGGTCGTCGTACAGGGCGGCGTAGCAGGGGGCCGACGAGGTGACCTCAAGATTGGTGCGCGCGTTCTCCTCGTTGGAGAAGAACTTCATGAAGTCCAGGGCCGTGGCCTTGTTCTCGGCGAAGGAGGACAGGGCCAGGTTGTGGCCGCCGAGGCTGGAGGCGCCAGGGCCGTCGAGGCCGGGCAGCGGCGCGACGTCGAAGTTCCCGGCGACCTCGCTGGAGCCGTCCGTGGCGTTGGCCATGCCGTACATGTAGGGCCACTGCCGCATGAAGACCAGGTCGCCGCCCTGGAAGGCGCGGCGGCCCTCCTCCTCCTTGTAGGTGATGGCGTCCCGGGGGATCGTGCCGTCCTCGAAGGCGCCGACGAGGAAGTCCAGGCCCGCGCGGGCCTCGGGGGTGTCGACGTCCGGCGTGCCGTTCTCGTCGGTGATGACGCCGCCCGCGGAGTTGACGGCCTCCGCGAAGTTGACCGTCAGGCCCTCGTACTTCTCGTGCTGCCCGGTGTAGCAGGACATGCCCGCGGCCTCGGGCAGGGCGAGCACCGCGTCGCAGGCTTCCTCCATCTCGGCCCAGGTGGTGGGGGGCTCGGCTATGCCCGCGGCCTCCAGCAGGTCGGAGCGGTAGTACAGCAGGCCGCCGTCGGAGGTCTGCGGCACCGCGTACAGGCTGTCGCGGTACATCGCCGTCTCGACCGTCGGCGGCAGCATCTCGTCGAGCGGGAACTCCTCGGCGGGCAGCGGTTCGATCCATTGGTGGGCGGCGAACTCCGACGTCCACACGACGTCGAGGGACAACACCGTGTAGGCGTCGGACTGCGTCTCCGCGTTCTGGATCATCTGCTGGCGCTGCTCGTCCGCGTTCTCGGACAGCTCGATGAGGGTGACCTCCTCACCGGGGTGGTCGGCGTTCCAGCGGTCGATCTGCTCCTGGACCGTGCCGGTGACGTCCTTGCCCTGGACGTAGGTGATGGGGCCGCGCCCCTCGAACGAGCCGGCCTCGCCCTGCGGGTCGCCGCCGTCGCCGCCTCCGGAGGAGCCGCAGGCGGTCGCGGCGGCGGCGAGCACGGTGAGCAGAACGAGCGGGCTGCGCACCGGAGTTCTTCTTCTACGGGTCACGGTCACTCCTGTCGGGCTGGGACGGACACGGGGTGCGGTCCGTCTCGCACGGAATCATGACAGCGCTGTCATGCACGGTGGGATGCGCCGACATGCGGAAAAAGGGGGGATGGGGATGGTCTTCGCGTGCGGCTCGGCGATCTTTCCGGTTGCTCTATGACAACGCTGGCAAATTAGGAGGGCGTGTGAAGGAAGTCAATGTGCTACCTTCGGGTAATAATTAGGTGGCGGATGCAGGTGGCCTCCGCGTGCGGCGGGGCGGCGCCGGAGGCGGCCTGCTCAGCGGTGCATGGCAGCGCTGTCTCACCGGATAGTTCCGACCGGGGCACGCTGTGCTACCTTCCAGCCATGCCGGCAGCACAGGGTCACCCCACCATGGCCGACGTGGCCCAGCGCGCCGGCGTTTCCGTGTCCACGGTCTCCCGCACCCTTCGGGGCCTGTCCACCGTCTCGCCCGAGACGAGGAAGCGCGTCGAGGCGGCGGTGCGCGAACTGTCGTTCGTGGTCTCCCGCCATGCCGCCAGCCTCGTCACCGGCCGGACCGGGACGGTCGCGGTGATCACCCCCGGCGCCCACACGTGGTTCCTCGGCGCCGCGCTCACCAGCCTGGCCGGTGTGCTGCGCCGGGCCGGCCGGGACCTCCTCGTCTACACCATGACGGACATGGCCGAGCGGGACGCCTTCTTCGACCGCATGCCGGCCCGCCGCAACGCCGACGCGCTGCTCGTCGTCTCCTTCGATCTGTCCGCCGAGGAGAGCGCGGTGCTCGACAGCCACGGCGTCCCCGTCGTCTACGTCAGCCAGCACGCCGACGACCGGGCCAGCGTCTACGTGGACGACGTGGCCGGTGCCCGGAAGGGCGTCCAGCATCTGCTGAACCTCGGGCACCGCCGCATCGCCTACGTGCAGACCGCGACCGGCCCGTTCCGGTTCAGCGCCCCCGCCCGGCAGATCGGCTACGAGCAGGCGCTCACCGAGGCGGGCATCCCGGTCGACCCCGCCCTCATCGTGCGCTCCGCCTTCGGCCGCCGCTCGACCGGCGAGGCCGTCGGGCATCTCCTCGGGCTGGCGGAGCCGCCCACCGCCGTGTTCGCCGAGATCGACCAGATCGCCATGGAGGTGATCTGGACCCTGCGCGCCGGCCGCATCGCCGTGCCCGACCAGATCTCGGTGATGGGTTTCGACGACCATGAGCTGGCGGAGTGGATGGACCTGACCACGATCGCCCAGTCCCCGGCGGAGATCGGCCGGCTGGCGGGCGAGCTGGCCTGCGAGCTGATCGACGACCCGGAGGCCGACCGTGCCCGGCACATCGTCCTGCCCACCCGCCTGATCCCCCGCGGCACCACCGCGCCC
>NZ_JBPQTQ010000204.1:0-6547 GCF_051386415.1 Streptomyces sp. URMC 129 | reverse complement strand
GCTACACCCGGCCCGAACCCCCCGCCTCCACCCGCCGCCTGACCGGCCACGTCGAGCTGGACGACGTCACCTTCGGCTACAGCCCGCTGGACCCGCCGCTGCTGAAGAACTTCTCGCTCACCGTCGGCCCCGGCCGGCAGGTCGCCCTCGTCGGCGGCTCCGGCAGCGGCAAGTCCACCGTCTCCCGGCTGGTGGCCGGGCTGCACACCCCCTGGGAAGGCGCCATCCGCATCGACGGCACCCGGCTGGAGGACATCCCGCGCGGCGCCCTGGCCGCCTCCGTCGCCTTCGTCGACCAGGACGTCTTCCTCTTCGAGGGCACCGTCCGCGACAACGTCGCCCTGTGGGACCCCTCCATCCCCGACGAGGCCGTCATCGCCGCCCTGAAGGACGCCGCCGTGCACGACGTCGTCGCCCGCCGCCCCGGCGGCATCCGCAGCCGCGTCGAACAGGACGGCCGCAACTTCTCCGGCGGCCAGCGCCAGCGCCTGGAGATCGCCCGCGCCCTGGTGCGCCGCCCCAGCGTCATGGTCCTGGACGAGGTCACCAGCGCCCTCGACGCGACCACCGAGCAGGTCATCATCGACAACCTCCGCCGCCGCGGCTGCGCCTGCGTCGTCATCGCCCACCGGCTGAGCACCGTCCGCGACAGCGACGAGATCCTGGTCCTCGACCGCGGCACCGTCGTCGAACGCGGGCGCCACGAGCACCTGATCGCCGCGCAGGGCGCGTACGCCCGCCTGCTCAGGGAGCACTGAGGTGACGGCCCCGCCCCCGATGATCCCGCCGCCCCCGGTGCCCGACCCGGTCGTCGCCGCCCTCGGCGCCCTCGGCTCGCCCGTGGACGGCGCCGGCCTGCGCAGCCTGGCCCTGGAGGGGCCGCACGTCATGTGGCTCGTCGTCGGCGGCGCCATGGACCTGTTCGCCGTCGACGCCGCCGGGACCGGCCCCTGGCACTTCCTCGGGCGGCTCACCGCGGGCACCCTGCTGCTCGGCCCGGTCGAGGGCCCCCACCACACCCTGATCGCCCGGCCCCTGGAGGGCTGCGCGCTGCGCCGCATCGAGCTGTACGAGCTGTACGCCCAGCCCGGCGCCGCCCAGGGCTGGCTGAGCCCACTGGAGGACGCCTTCGCCCGCGGCGTCGGCCGCGGCCTGCGGGTGCTCTCCCAGGCGTCGCCCGACGGCCCGCCCGGAGCGGGCGCGGGCCTGGTCGCGGGGGCCGACGACGACATCCTGTGGATGCCGATCGCCCCCGGCAGCGTCGCCTACGGCGCCGGGTACGACCCGCACGCGCCCGGCACCCTCCTGGTGGACGCGGCACTGTGGCAGGCCATGGTCGACCAGCAGCACCGGCTGCTGTCCGCCGTGGACCGCTGGATCGACCAGCTCGAACGCGCCCACGAGGACCGCACCGCGGCCGGTATCCGGGCCGGCGAGGCCGCCCGCACCCAGGCCGACGCGGCCCTGGTCGCCTCCATCGGCGTCCCCGGGCGGACCGGCCGCACCGGGCGCTCCGGCCGTTCCGCCCGGGCCGCCCGCCCGCCGGCCGACGACGACGCCACGTTCGCCGCCTGCCGCCTCGTCGCCGACGAGGCCCGGATCACCCTGGCCGACCCCGCCGAGGCGGGCGCCGCCCCCGGCCAGGAGGACCCGGTCGAGCGGATCGCCCTCGCCTCCCGGATCCGCACCCGCGCCGTCCGGCTCTCCGGGAACTGGTGGCAGGAGAACAGCGGCCCCCTGATCGGCCGCCGCGAGAAGGACGCGGCCCCCGTCGCCCTGCTGTGGCGGCGCGGCGGCTACGTCGCCGTCGACCCCGTCACGGGCCGCCGCGAACGCGTCCGCAGGACCAACGAGGCCGCGTTCGAGCCGCGCGCTGTCATGCTCTACCGCCCACTGCCCGACCGGCCGCTGGGCCTGCTCGGGCTGCTGCGCTTCAGCCTGCGCGGCACCCGCGCCGACCTGCCCGGCATCCTGCTCGCCGGCCTGGTCGCGGTGGGCCTGGGCGCCCTGGTCCCCGTCGCCACCGGCAAGGTCCTCGGCCAGTACGTCCCGGAGGGCGAGACCGGCCTCATCGCGCAGGCGTCCCTAGCGATCGTCGCCGTCACCGTCGTCTCGGCCGCGTTCATGCTGCTCCAGAACCTCTCCGTCCTGCGCATGGAGGGCCGCGTCGAGGCCACGCTCCAGCCCGCCGTGTGGGACCGGCTGCTGCGGCTGCCCACCACGTTCTTCACGGGCCGCTCCACCGGCGAGCTGGCGAGCGCGGCCATGAGCATCAGCGCCGTCCGCCGCGTGCTGTCCGGCATCGGCCCGGTCTGCCTCCAGGCCGGGACCGTCGGCGCCGTCAACCTGGTGGTGCTCCTCCTCTACAGCGTGCCGCTGGCGCTGGTGGCCCTCGCCATGCTGCTGGTGATCGCCGCCGTCTTCCTCGGTCTCGGCCTGTGGCAGCTCCGCTACCAGCGGCAGTTGATCAAGCTCGGGAACAAGCTCAACAACCGCGCCTTCCAGACCCTGCGCGGCCTGCCCAAGCTGCGCGTCGCCGCCGCCGAGAGCTTCGCCTACGCCGCCTGGGCCCGGGAGTTCGCCCGCACCCGCGAGCTGCAGCAGCGCGCCGGCCGCGTCCAGAACGTGGTCACCGTCCTCAACGCGGTCTGCCTGCCGCTGTGCACGCTGATCATGTTCATGCTGCTGGCCGGTCCGGCGCGGGGCAGCATGTCCGCGGCGGGCTTCCTCACCTTCAGCACCGCCGTCACCATGGCGCTGTCCTCGGTCACCCAGCTCACCGGCGCGCTGCTGTCCGCCGCCGCGGTGCTGCCGATGTTCGAGCAGGTCAGGCCGATCCTGGACGAGATCCCCGAGGTGCGCGCCGAAGGCGTCCGGCCGGGAACGCTGAGCGGCGACATCGAGGTCCGCGACCTGTCCTACCGGTACGGCGACGACGGGCCGCTCGTCCTGGACGGCGTGAGCTTCCGCGTGCGGCCCGGGGAGTTCGTGGCGATCGTCGGCCCCAGCGGCTGCGGCAAGTCCACGCTGCTGCGGCTGCTCATCGGCTTCGACAAGCCGGTCTCCGGGAGCGTCCTGTACGACGGGCAGGACCTCGCCGCCCTCGACCAGGCGGCCGTGCGCCGCCAGTGCGGCGTCGTCCTGCAGAACGCCCAGCCGCTCACCGGCTCCCTCCTCGACTGCATCCGGGGCACCGGCACGTTCTCGCTGGAGGAGGCATGGGAGGCCGCCGCGATGGCGGGGCTGGCCGAGGACATCAAGGCCATGCCGATGGGCATGCACACCATGCTGTCCGACGGCGGCGGCACCGTCTCCGGCGGCCAGCGGCAGCGCCTGATGATCGCCCAGGCCCTCATCCGCAGGCCCCGCATCCTCTTCTTCGACGAGGCGACCAGCGCGCTGGACAACGAGACGCAGCGCGTCGTCATCGAGTCCACCCGCGCCCTGCGCGCCACCCGGATCGTGATCGCCCACCGGCTGTCCACGGTCATGGACGCCGACCGCGTGATCGCCATGGCGGACGGCCGGGTCGTCCAGCAGGGCTCCCCGGCCGAACTGCTCGCCGCCACCGGCGGCCTCTTCCACGAACTGGTCCGCCGCCAGATCCAGTGACGCCCGCCCGCCCGGCGCGGTGCCAGGCCGCTCGGTCCGCCGCGCTGAAGCGCGTGGCGGACCCGCCGGACGGCTGTCGGCCGCCCCTCGGAACGCCCTCGCGGGCAGGCCATGGGCCAGGCCGCATCCGGGCGAAGGCGCCAGGTCCCAGCCGTCGAGCACGGCCGGAATCGTGCCTCTCCCGGCTTCTGCGACGCGCTTCAGGGCTGGGCTTCCGGCTCGTGGGGGCACACCGGGGAGGATCAGGAGGCGTCGTCTGGCTCTCCCGGGCCCCCCGGGGGCCCGGGAGAAACCCCCGTGCGCCGGCAAGGCGCCGGATCGCGGCTCGTACGGTGGGGGGCACCTACCTTGCCTCCCCCGGACCGGCGTCCGGGAGGTGCCCCCACGATCCGGAAGACAGGCCCTAGTCCGGGGTGACCCCGGTGGCGTACTCGGGCTCGGTCGCGGTCACCGCCGGGGCGGGCGCCCGGGCCGGGGCCGTGGCGCGGGCGGCGTTGAACCAGCCGACGAGCAGGAAGACCGCCCACACGGCGCCGACGTAGAGCGAGACCCTGGCGTCGCTGTCCAGGGCCACGAGCACGGTCACGAAGCCGAGGAACAGCAGCGCCGCCCAGCTCGCCAGCGCCCCGCCGGGCGCCGGGAACGGCGAGGCGGGCAGGCGGCCCGCGACGACGGCGCGGCGGTAGCACAGGTGGCTGACCAGGATCATGGCCCACGTCCACATGCCGCAGACGGTGGCCACCGAGGTGACGTAGCCGAACGCCTTCTCCGGCACGAGGTAGTTGAGCACGACCCCGAAGCCCATCAGGACCACGGAGACGGTGACGCCGGCGGCCGGGGCCTGGCGGGCGTTGAGCCGGCTGAAGAGCGCGGGGGCCTCGCGGTTCGCGGCGAGGTCCCGGAGCATGCGGCCGGTGGAGTACATCCCGGAGTTGCAGGAGGACAGCGCCGCGGTGAGCACCACGAAGTTGACGATGGCGGCCCCGAAGGGCAGCCCGATCTCGGTGAAGGCGGCCACGAAGGGGCTGGTGCCCGAGTCGAACTCGGTCCACTTCACCACCGCGAGGATGACCGTGAGGGAGCCGACGTAGAACAGGGCGATGCGCCACGGCAGGGTATTGATCGCCTTGGGCAGGGTCTCCCGGGGGTTCTCGCTCTCGCCCGCGGTGACGCCGACCAGCTCGACGGCGATGTAGGCGAACATCACGCCCTGGAGCGTCATCAGGCTGGAGCCGATGCCGGTGGGGAAGAAGCCGTCGTGGGCCCAGAGGTTGGAGACCGCCGCGGTGTCCCCGGCCTGCGAGACGCCGAGGGTGAGGACGCCGATCCCGATGACGATCATGCCGATGATCGCGGTCACCTTGATCATCGAGAACCAGAACTCGATCTCGCCGAAGACCTTGACCGAGATCAGGTTCACCCCGAACAGCAGCACCAGGAAGAACAGGGCGCTCACCCACTGCGGGATGCCGGGGAACCAGTACGTGACATAGATGGCCGCCGCCGTCAGCTCGGCCATGCCGGTGACCACCCACAGCAGCCAGTACGTCCAGCCCGTGGCGTACCCGTAGAACGGGCCGAGGAACTCGCGGGCGTACTCGGCGAAGCTGCCGGAGACCGGGCGGTAGAGCAGCAGCTCGCCCAGCGCCCGCATGATGAGGAAGATGACGGCGCCCGCCAGGGCGTACATCACCACCAGACTGGGGCCCGCCTCGACGATGTTCGCGCCGGCGCCCATGAACAGCCCGACCCCGATGGCACCGCCGATCGCGATCATCTGCACCTGGCGGCTGCCGAGCCCGCGGTGGTATCCCTCTTCGGAACCTTCCGCGTCGCCCCGCGGTTCTTTGCGTGTGGTCATACTTCGGTCTTTCCTCAGCGGCAGCTCCTCATGCGACAAGCTGCTGAGAGGATAGCGTGACAATCCGGGACCAAACCACCGGACCGGTCACCCCGCGCACACGCACGGGATCCGGATCGGCACACCGCGGCCCGCCCCACGCCACAGCGGCGTCACAAGTGCGACGACGCCGCACGGCACCCGTGGCGACGAGAAGTGAGTATCCACCACCCGGCCGATCCGCGGCACGGCGGGGGCGGACCGACAGCCCAGGAGGCGAGAGGACATGACGGACCAACGGGTATGCGTCGTCACCGGCGGCGGCACCGGCATCGGCGCCGCCACCGCCCGGCTGCTGCGCGCGGCCGGGCACCACGTCGTCGTCTCCGGGCGGCGCCCCGAGCCGCTGGCCCGCGTCGCGGAGGAGACCGGCGCCCTGGCCCACCCGGCGGACACCCGGGACCCGGCCGCGGTGGCCGGCCTGGTCGAGGCCGCCGTCGCCGCCTACGGCCGGCTCGACGGGCTCGTGCTCAACGCGGGCATCGCGCGCCGGGGCGCCGCGGGCGACCTGTCCGACGAGGACTGGGAGGCCGTGCTGCGCACCAACGTCACCGGCCCCTTCCTCCTGCTGCGCGGCGCGCTCCCGCACCTGCTGCGGGCGCGCGGCGCGGTCGTCGCCGTCGCCTCCGTCTCCGGGCTGCGCAACGGCTTCGGCAACGCCGCCTACGCCACGTCCAAGGCGGCGCTGATCCAGCTCTGCCGCTCCGTGGCCGTGGACTACGGACCGCGCGGCGTGCGGGCCAACACCGTCTGCCCGAGCTGGGTGCGCACCGGGATGGCCGACGGCCGGATGGCCCGCTTCGCGGAGGAGGCGGGCGGGGAAGGCGTCGACGCCGCCTACGAGGAGGTCACCCGCCTGCTCCCCGCCCGCCGCCCCGGCGAGCCGGAGGAGGTCGCGGAGGCGATCTCCTGGCTGCTGTCCCCGGCGGCCTCCTTCGTCAACGGCGCGACCCTGACCATCGACGGCGGCGCGACGGCGATCGACGCCGGACACGTCCCCTTCGCCTTCCGGGTCGAGCCCCGCCCCCACTGACC
>NZ_JBPQTQ010000203.1:0-6589 GCF_051386415.1 Streptomyces sp. URMC 129 | reverse complement strand
CCCCGCATCCCCGGCATCAACGCCCCCACCCGGGCAACAACAGCCACCCCGGGCGAACCCCAGCACCGACTCCCGCCCACCGGACGCAACACCGAACTCCGCCTGCAAACCGCCTACGAACAAACCCGCACGCCACATGCACAGCGACCACCCCGACCCGGCACCCCCAGCCTGTGAATACCGGAAGGCAATACCGTCCGCTCGGGGGCGAGCGGTTCTCTCAGTAGGGCTCGAAGAGCGGCTCGTCGGACGGGAAATCGTCCGGAAAGAGCGGCACCGTGATCTGCCGGGAGAACAGCGCGAACAGGAAGTCGGTCAGCCCGCCCGCGAACGTGAACCACTCGTCCGCCCGGGCGTCCTTCACCGTCACCGTCCAGGACGCCGGGTCGGTGACATCCCGCCGGTGCCAGAAGCCGATGTCACCGTTGTCGTCCCGGCCGAAGGAGAGCAGTTCTGGCGTGCCGTCGAGGGCGTAAGGAATGCTGGAGCCCATCGCCCGCAAAGTCCTGAGCGCCTGCACAGAGACCTCGGCCTGCTTGCCCAGATCCACTTCCGCGTAGGGGGAATCCGGCTGGTAGATGTGCAGGAACTCATCGAATTTTCCCGGACCGTAGACGTCCACCAATTGCTTGTAGTCGTGCGGCAGTCGGCAGCCCAGACGCGCTTCCACGGCCGCCCAGTTCGGTGGCCCGGAGGAGGGCCGGGCCGGGGGCGGAACGATCTCAGTCAATCGCGTCAAGGACATCGGATCACTGCCTGTTCAGGATGCTGACGGAGAGTTGAGAGCCTCCGGAGCCGAAGGCTTCCATGGTCACTGCGCGGGGGATCAGGTTCGCACCGTCGTAGATGGGCGTGACCATGTACTGAACGATCTCACCGTTCTCGACCATGCGCCGGACCTGTCCCTCGAAGCCTGCCATGATCGGCGTGTTGACCGGGTTCTGGAAGAGCGTGACCAGGTTCTCCCGAACGCTACCCGATCCTCCCAGTTGCCTGCCCAGGAGATGCCCTCGGGCGTGTGGCCCGACGGGCGGTCCTCCGGCGAAGCCGGGCGGCCGGATGCGGCTGCTGGCGGCGGTTCCCTCGCCGATCATGTCGCCGGTGATGGTCGCCCGGATTCCGGTGGGCCGGCCAAGGCTGTCCAACTGGCCGAATTGCACACGGCCGCCCCAGGTGGGGTCCGGCCTGCAGCCGGCCAGCCCCAGCGGATCGGACCAGACAAGCGGGTGGAGAACGTAGGCGTACGGGTTCAGGCCGGGCAGCAGACCCAACGGGTCAGCGCTGAGGTAACGGCCCGCCTCGGGGTCGTAGTAGCGGTGGTAGTTGTAGTGCAGACCGGATTCCGGGTCGTGGTACTGCCCGGGGAAGCCGAGAGGACACTCCGGGCTCCGCGCCGACGCCAGCGGGGATGGTCGCGCGCCCCAGACATCGGCGTCGTTGCGCCATGCGACGCGGCCGTCGTCACCTATGAGTTCCGTTGGCGTACCGATGATGTCCGTGACGATGGCGTAGAACCGCCGGTCGATATCCTCCTGCGACGACGTGGGGGTGAGCCGGGTCTCCACTTGCGCGATGGGCCGGTGCTCGCCTTCCTGCCACTCCCACGAGAGGAACTCGACGTCCCCTTGGGCGTTCACGGCGCTCTGCTCGGCGAGCCTGGTTCCGTCCCAGGTGAACCGAATCTCCTGGACTACGGTTTCGCCGTCGTCACGGGAGAGCAGTTGCTTCGCCGTGCGGCGTCCCAAGGGGTCGTAGAGGTACCTCCACCGGCGACCGTCCGGTGTGATCACCGCGATGAGCCGGTCATGGGCGTCCCACTCGTAGTTCCATACCTTGCTCCCGCCCGACAGGAGACGGCGGCTGCGCCGGATGACACGGCCCTGAGCGTCGTACTCGTAGCCGGTGCGGCCGACGCGTCGCGGCAGGGCGCCGGAACGGTCGCCATCCGCTGACGGCTCTCCGGCTGACGGGAGTTCCGGAGTGGTGTCATCCCGGCGGTTCCCCAGCGCGTCATAGGCGAAGAACCGAGCGGAGGGCCCTTCCGCGGTGTGTTGGTGAACGGCGGTGATGCGCCCGAGCGGATCGAGTTCGAATCGGAGGTCGGGTCCTGAGCTGTCGGCACGACTCGTCACAGCGCCATCGGCGCGGTACCGGTACGTCCTGTCGATGCGTTGCCGCCCGGACACCGCCTGCGCTGTGAGCCGGTGGTTCGCGTCCCATTCCTGGGTCACTGTCACGGCACCAGGAAGAGTCCACCCGACATTCCTGCCGAGCGGGTCGTAGCCGAGCGAGATCTCGCGTCCCGCAGTCGCGAGCCGCGCCAGTTGGTGGTCCGCGTCGTAGGCGAAGCGGCTGGTCAGGCCGCTGGCCGTGGTCCGCTGGATGCGCCTTCCCACAGCGTCGAAGACGCTGGTCACGGAACGGCCGTCGACGGTCTCCTCGGTGACGTTCCCCACCAGGTCGTAGCGCATGTCGAGCGCCGAGTGCTCGTTGGCCGCGTGCACGAGCAGGCCAGCCGCGTCGTACTCGTAGTGAGCGGTACCCGTATCACTCTCGACAGCGCGGACCCGTCCCAGTTCGTCACGGCGATAACGGATCATCTGGCCCGCGCCGTTGACGTACTCGGCCAACTGGCCGACGGCGTCGTAGACATAGGCCAATCGGCGGCCGTGGTAGTCCGTCTGCTGGGTGACGTTCCCCGCGAAGTCGTAGGTGTAGTCCCACGTCGTCCCCGCCGGGCTCACCACGCGGGTGCGGCGGAGTTCGGTGTCGTAGTGGTAACGGGTGACGGCTCCGTCCGCCGTGAATCGGGCAGCGAGCAGATCGAAGTGTGTGTACTCGAAACGGGAGATGGCGCCGGTGGAATCTCGGTGTTCGAGCAGATTGCCCTCAGCGTCGTACGTCCATTCCTGCTCGGAGCCGTCCGGCAGACGGCACCATTCGACGCGTCCCTCCGGCGTCCAGCGGAATGCCGTCGTGGCCCCCATGGAGTCGGTGGAGGCGACTACCCGCCCCTGGGCGTCTCGTTCCACCCGCGAAAGCTGACCCGTGGGCGTGGATGCTGAGATCACCAGACCCGCACGGTTCGTCTCGAAACGCTGTACGCCGTCGACGGGGTCGGTGACCGTGGAAAGCCGCCCGTCCGCTGTGTAGGTGTAGCGCGTCGTCGCGCCGGTCGGGTCCGTCGCGGTGAGCCTGTTTCCGTGGGCGTCGTAGGTGAACTCCCAGCGTGCGCCGCTGGGCTCGACGCAGGCGGTCAGCAGTTGCTGTTCGTTGTAGGCCAGCGTCGTACATGCCGAGTCCGGTCTCCGGGCCTGGACGACGTTCCCAAGGTCGTCGTAGGAATACGAGGTTGTGCGCCCCAATTGATCGGTCAGGGAGAGCAATCGGTCGTAGCGATCAAAAGCCCGCGCGATGGTATGGCCGAGTGGGTCGGTTTCGGTGGTGAGTTGGTAGCTGTCGTTGAACTGGTAGACGGTGGTGTGGCCGAGGGAGTCGGTGAACAGCGTGCGGTGGGTGTCGGTGTCGTAGACGATGCGGCTGCTGAGGTAGCCGTCGGTTCCGTCGGTGGCGACGCAGCGGCCCTCGTCGTCGTAGGTGTACCGGTACCAGGTGCCGTTGCGGCCCTCCCAGCCGGTGATCCGGTGACGGTCGTCGTAGGCGAACGTGTGCGGCAGACCGGAGGAGTTGTAGATCTGGGCGAGGTTGCCGTGCTCGTCGTAGCCGAAGCGCAGCAGGACCGGCTGGTCGGGCGCGTTGAGCAGGCGGTAGGCGGTGATCCGGCCCGCCTCGGTCGTGACGCCGATGCGGTAGCCGCCGTCGTGAACGACCTCGGCCGGCGCGCCGCTCGCGTCGTACGTGACGCGGATGGTGTTGTTGTTGCGGTCGGTGATCGCGGTCAGGGGCAGCTCGCCGCCCAGCCTGCCGGGGACAGGTGCGAAGTGCAGGGTGCGGCCGGTCCCGGGCTGGTGGACGGTCATCGCCGTGCCGGGGTCGCCGTTCCAGGACAGCCCCCAGCGGGGGCCTTCCACCGGCATGACCGGCTCGCCGGGCAGGGGTCGGGGGTAGTCCAGGACCATGCCGTCCGCGGTGACGAACCGCAGCCCGGCCTCGTCCAGCACGAGCCGCTGGTCGAGCGTGGAGGCCCAGGACGGGCCGAACCACGTTCCTTCTCGCAGGCTGCTGCGGTGGTGGCGTTCCAGCACCAGCGGCAGCACGCCGGGGAGTTCGACATCGACCGCCGACATCACCATTTCCCCGGTGGCCATGTCGATCGGGTCGGTCCGGCAGACCAGATTGTCCCCGGACCGGCCCATCCGCCGCACAGCCCGCCCCATGCCCAGCACGCCCTGCCGCAGCCCCCGCAGTCCCGTCGTGGCGAGCGACCGCATACCCCGCGCCAGACCGCCGAGGGTGGTCAGGCCCTTCATCCCCGGAATACAGTCAAGCGCCGCAAAAGCGACATCCCACAGGGTTGCCTGGCCTCTGGCGTACTTGACCAGGGTGTCGGCCAGGACGATCAGGGCGGCGGCCAGCACCACCCAGGCCAGGGGGCCGCCGATGATCATCACGACCACGCCCAGAACGGCGACGACCAGCTTGCAGATGCCGACGATGGTGTCCCAGTTGTCGCGCACCCAGTCGATCACCCGTTCCCACCAGCGGCGGTTCTGGATACCGGCGTCCGAGGCCGCGTCGATGTCCCGCGCGCACTCCCGCGCGGCTTCCTCCCGCATCTCCTGCGCCTGCCGCGCCAGTTCCCGCGCGGCGGCGAGGGCATCCTCCGCTGCCGCCACCCTGCCCTGCGCGGCGGTGACCGCCGCCTGAGCCGCCTGGTGATCCCGCACCGCCGTACGGACATCCTCCTCCGACGGCGGCTCGGGCGTGCTCTCACGCCTCGCCTGGTCCTGAAGCCGCTCGGCCTCGTCCCCGGCGCGGGATACCCAGTCCTCGCCGTCGGCCAGTTGTCCTTGAGCGGCCTGGAGATCAGCCTGGGCGGCGATCGCCCGCTCCAGCGCGCGGTCGGCCAGGGCCTGGGCGCTTTCCAGCTTCGGCCAGTAACGTGCGAGGGCGTCGGCGGCCATGTCGTAGGAGGTCTGCAGCTTGGCCAGGTTCTCCGGCACACCGTCGAACTCGGTGCGGAACGCGTCGGCGGTCAGTCCGGCCCAGTCGAGCACGGCCCGGTCCGAGGCCATCCCCCGGATCTTCCCCAGCGCCTCACCGACATCGTCGGCGAACTCCTGCAGTTCTTCCGCGAGTTCCCGGACCTCTTCCGGCCAGCCCGGTGTGGGGTCGGAGTCCATGTCGACGGGACTCCAGTCCGAAGCACGCACCACCCTCGCCCCCCGATGTGATCACCCGACTACCCACAGGAATCTAGTCGCGTTTTCCCCAGGGTCGCAAGGCTGTTCAGGCGGAGAGGCGTTTGCTCATGGTCACGTTCGCGGACCGGGCCGCGTAGCGCTCCGGCAGTTCGCCGTGGCTTGCATGGAGGCAGGGGGAGCCGGCGCCGATGCTCATTGCCAGGCGGCGGTGGAAGTCCTCCAGGTCGGCGTGCCAGCGGCTGACGTAGGCGGCCGTGGAGGCGTGGCACGCGGCCGGTGTTCGGCCAGCCAGACCTCGGCGAATGCGACGGCGTCAGTCAAGGAGAACAGCCGGGTCTCGGCCGCCCCCACCTTGCCCAGGAGCATCGGGCGCTCCTTCTCGAAGGCCGCACCGAGTTCACCGAAACGGTCCTCGGTGATCGAGGTATCGCGTACGGTAACCCAGCGGCGCCCCCGCGAGGTCATCACCGCGAAGGAGTTGTCGACCTGGGGCGCGGGAATCCGGTACTCGGCCAGATGGAATGCCGTGCAGGATCCGAAGCCCACGCCCAGGAGCAGGATCCGCGCCCTTGCTTCTTCCAGCCGGGCCAGTGGGCTTCGCTCGCCGAGCCGGCAGTCGAGCGCGTGACCGTCCATGATGGCAGCGGCGCGTGGACCCACGGCCGCGAAGGAAGTCTGCGGATGGGCGCTGCGGACGGCGCCCGGCCACGTGCGGACCGTCTCCGGGATGACGCCCACCCCACGAGTGGGCGTCGTGCGCGCGTCGTAGGGCGGCATCGAGGCACGGATATCCGCCCACCATGACTCGGGCACGGGCGGATCGGCCCACGTCGCCGGATCAGAGTTGTCGCCGGAGTGCGTCGGCACAACCAACGTCCCGTCGTCACCCAGCGCGTCGAGCAGTGCGAGCACGACGGCACCAGGACCGCCGCAGACCCAGCCGAGCGAACTGAGGGAAGAGTGCACGAGCAGGGTCTCACCTGGGCGAACCCCCATCTCACGCAGCTCGGCGGCAAGCGAGTCACGTGTACACATCGGCCCGGTCGGGGGCGTCATCGGCATAACCGGTGAGTGTGCACAACCCGGAATCCCCCCACCACTGGATTTCGCGCTTCTCCACCCCACGTCGACCACGCCATTCCCCCTCGGCCGGTCAACCAGTCGGCCACGCCCACTCAGGGATCAGAAACAGGTACCCACCTTGTTCTTCAACCTCTGGTGCAGGACCAACGGCCCGGGCACCGGCAGGCCGGGAGGGGAGGGGA
>NZ_JBPQTQ010000202.1:0-6806 GCF_051386415.1 Streptomyces sp. URMC 129 | reverse complement strand
GGTCGGGGCGGAGGCTGGCGCGGATGAGGGCGGGGGCGCAGCGGGCGACCCGGGTGCGGATGCCGGGCGGCTGCTGGGCCCACAGGTCGCGGAAGAAGCGGGAGAAGAAGGCGTGGTGCCAGCCTTCGTCCTTCGCGTGGTCGCGGACGATGTCGCGGACGACGGTGAGGACGCGGGGGTCCTTGGGGACGTCGTTGAGGATGGCGGTGATGAGGGTCTCGAAGACGACGACCTGGAGCATCTGGGCGAGGGCGGGGCTGTCGGGGAGGGCGCGGGCGCCGGTGCGGTCCAGGTGCCGGAGGAAGGGCTCGAAGGCGTAGGGGAGCGGGGCGATGCCGGTGGCGGTGGAGATCTGGTCGACGACGTCGAGGCTGTAGAGGGAGTGGTAGCCCTCGTCGCAGTAGATGCGGTAGGCGTCGAGGCGGACGTCGGTGCCGGTGTCGACGCCGCTGCGCCCGGCGGCGATGCGCTCGGTGGCGCGGTTGACGACGCGGGTCTCGAAGTGGGCGGTGAACGTGAGGTAGTGGAAGAGGTGGCGGGCGAGCAGCTCGTCGCGGCGGGCGGCGGGGAGGGCCCGCACGAGGGGGTGGTCGTGGTAGGGCACGAGGTCCGGCGGGAAGTAGAGGCGTCCGGCGTCGAGTTCGTCGCCGAGGCGGCGGCGGGGGCCGGTGCGGACACCGGCCCGGTCGTACCAGTCGCGGGCCGGGCCGGTGGCGCGCGTCATGAGGACCGCCCGGTCGTGGTGGGGGCGGCGTACGGGAGGCGGCCGGTGCCGACGACGTGGACCCCGTGGGCGATGGCGCGGGCGGCGTCTCCGGTGGGGTCGACGCCGTTGCGGCGCCGCCAGCGCGGGGAGTAGACGGTCTCCCGGTAGGGGCCGGCGCCGTCGGGGCACAGGCAGGCGACGTCCGGGCGGGACGGGTCGGCGCGCAGGAGGCGCAGCGCGGCGGCGACCAGGGCGCCGGAGCTGGCGCCGAGGGCGATGCCGGTGGTGTCGGCGAGCCACAGGCAGGCGGCGACGGCGTGGCGGGCGCTGACGTGGACGGCGGGGCGGTGGCCGCCGGGGAGGAACGCGGATGGCCGGCTGGCGCCGATGCCGGACAGAACGCGCGGGCCCGGGGGGCCGCCGAGGGCGGCGGAGCCGGTGACGTCGACGCCGACGAGCTGCCAGTCGGGGCGGGCGGTGGCGACGAAGTCGCGGAAGCCGGCGAGGGTGCCGCCGGTGGAGACGGCGACGAGGACGCGGGTGGGGCGGCCGTGGGTCTGGGCCCACAGCTCGGGGGCGGTGCCGCGCGCGTGGGCGCGGGGGCTGGCCGGATTGGCGTACTGGTTGGGCCAGACGAGGGCGGGCTGTGCGGCGAGCCGTTCGCGTAGGTGGGCCAGGCGGCTGAGGAGGTAGCCGCCGGCGCCGTCGGGCCGGTCGACGGTGGTGACGTGGCCGCCCAGGTCGCGGATGGCGGCGACGAGGGAGGCGGGGCTGCGGGGGTCCGTGACGGCGGTGAACGGGACGCCGTGGGCGGCGGCGAGGGCGGCGAGCGCGACGCCGAGGTTGCCGGAGGTGGACTCGATGAGACCGGCGTCCGGGCGCACGCGGTCGGCGACGTCCCGCCAGAGGGCGAGGGCGGTGCGGTCCTTGACGGAGCCGTGGGGGTGGTGCGATTCGAGCTTCAGCCACAGACGGCCGGGGAGGCCGTCCACGGAGAGCTGGAGGGCGACGACCGGGGTGAGGGGCGCGGCGAGCGGGCGGCGGCCGGGCGAAGCCGGGAACTCGCGGTGGGCCATGGTCCGTCCCTCGGTGCGGCGGCGGGTCCCCCGGTGGTGCCTCCGTTCTAACCCGCGCCCCGAACCCCCGCAATCCGGGCGGGAGGTGCCGTCGGGCTGTCGTCGCTGCCTTGCTGCCTCGCTCCTCGCTGTCGTCAGGCCCCCGGCGCGGCGCCGGCGGGCTGGATGAGGTCCCAGCGGTTGCCGTAGAGGTCGGTGAAGACGGCGACGCGTCCGTACGGCTCGTCCCTGGGCGGCTGCTCGACGGTCACGCCCGCCTCGGTGAAGCGGCGGAGGTCGGCGTCGACGTCGTCCGTGACGAGGAAGAACGCGACCCGGCCGCCGGTCTGGTCGCCCACCCGGCCGCGCTGGTGGCCGGTGGCGGCGCGGGCGAGCAGCAGCCCGGTCTGCGCCGCGGGGCCGGGGGCGACGACCACCCAGCGCTTGTCCGGGAGCGCTGTGTCCTCGCGCAGTTCGAAGCCGAGGCGGCCCGTGTAGTACGCGATGGCCTCGTCGTAGTCCGGTACGACGAGCGTGACCAGTCCCAGATGGCGCATGCGGGCAGCGTGCCATGCTGGTGCCGTGTACCGGGAGCGGGCCTCGTGGCTGGGCGGCGGGGCGGTCGTGTGGAGCAACGGCTCCGGCGCGGCCGGCGCCGCGGACGCCGCGCGGGTGCTGCCGGACGGCTGCATGGATCTGCTGTGGAACGGCGGCGAGCTGTCGGTCGCCGGTCCGGACACGCGGGCGCACCTCTTCGTGCGGGCGCCGGGCGTGCGCCACGTCGGGGTGCGGTTCGAGCCGGGCGCCGGGCCGGACGTCTTCGGCGTCCCGGCCGACGAGCTCACCGACGCGCGGGTGCCGCTGGCCGCCCTGTGGCCGGAGCGGCTGGTGCGCGAGCTGACGGAACGGGTGGCCGCCGCGCCCGACCCCGGCGCCGCGCTGGAGTCGGTGGCCGCCGGGCGGCTGCGCCGCGCCGGGCCGCCCGGCCCGTGGCGGCGCGCGGCGGTCGTGGCGCTGGGGCGGGGACTCGGCGTCGCGGAGACGGCCGCGCGGCTGGGCCTGAGCGAACGGCAGCTGCGGCGCAGGAGCCTGGCGGCGTTCGGCTACGGCCCCAAGACGCTGGCGCGGGTGCTGCGGATGCAGCGCGCGCTGGCGCTGACCAGGACCGGCGTCCCCCTGGCGGAGGTCGCGGCCCGCACCGGCTACGCGGACCAGGCCCACATGGCGCGGGAGGTACGGGCGCTGGCGGGGGTGCCGGTGACCGCGTTGTGACCGACTCGCACGCGGCGCGTCGGTTCCGGTGCGTCGCTCAGCCCGCTCAGCCGCTCAGCCGAGGGGGGCGAAGAGATCGACGCCGTTGCCGTCCGGGTCCTGGACGATGGCGTAGCGCTGGCCCCAGACCGCGTCCCAGGGCTCCTTCTCCCCCACGTACCCGGCGCGCGTCAGCTCCGCGTACCGCTGGTCGACATCGGCCGGTCCGTCGCACAGGAACGCCAGCCCCAGCCGCTGTCCGCCCCGGGCCGGGGTCCACTCCGGGCGGAAGCTCCTGACGGTCTCGGCGGTGTCCCAGGCGATCCGCAGTCCGCCCGGCAGGACGGCCTCGACATGCGGCTGGTCCTCCACCCCCTCCGGGATGTCCAGCCCCAGCCGCCGGTAGAAGGCGAGCGACGCGGTGAGGTCGTCGGTGACGATGCCGATGAGATCGAGTCGTGGTGTCATACCGGGCAGCCTAGGTACCGGGCGGGCGCGAGGTCTTGAACGAATCGGACGCCGCCGCCCGTGGCCGCTACGCCGCGCGGGGCCCGAAGCCGCACCTGCTGCTTGCGACGTCGGGCCCGCGTCGCCGGATCAGGGCCGCAGGGCCCGCTTCACCCTCTCCAGCTCCGCCGCCAGGGCGGACACGCGGCCAGGAGCCGGCCGGAGGACGGGATCGAGGCGTTGAGCGGCGGCGTGACGGCGTCGCCGGATGGCGCAGCGCACCACGTCGCTCGCGATGTCCGCCATCCGGGCGTCGGAGACGGCGAACCGCTGCTCGGCCGCCTCCGCGATGCGCCGTCGTACCTCGGCCGGGACCAGGCCGCTGACCCAGTCGACGAGGCTGTGGATGAAGTCGTCCACAGGCGGCGCCGAGGCGGTGGGACCGCACCTGACGTGCGACGTTGCTGTCCCGGAGCGGCATCGCGAGGTCGAGGACGGCGCGGCGGGAGAACCGTGCCGCGGTCCGCGCCCGCGACTGCATCCCACTGACTCGCTCGAAGTGAGTCAGTCGCGAGCCTGTCAGTGTCCGGTAGCCGTTCTCCAGGAGTTCGTCGCGGTGGTCGGTCACCAGGTTGTGGATGACCGTCTCGCCCACCTCGAAGCAGGCGCCACCATGCCCCTTGTCACATACGTGCCGTCCGGCAGCGTCGACGGGGCCTTGACCTTCTCCTCAGCCCGCCGGGGTGGACCGGAGGGTGCGGACCGCCGCCACCAGGGGGGCCAGGGCGGGACGTTGCTCGGCCTGGTCGAGGGCTTCGCGCAGGGCGCTCTCGTTCGTGGGGCGGGCCTCTTCCAGGAGCTTGCGGCCGGCCTCGGTGACGTTCGTGTAGATGCCGCGCCGGTCGGTCGGGCAGAGGTAGCGGGTGAGGAGGCCACGGTCCTCCAGGCGGTTGACCAGGCGGGTGGTGGCGCTCTGGCTGAGGACGACCGCGTCGGCCAGCTCGTGCATCCGGACGTGGCCGCCGTCGCCGTCGTGCTGCCGGCTGAGCACGTCCAGCACGGAGAACTCGCGGACGCTCAGCCCGTGGGCGGCCTGGAGGGCCCGTTCGATGTGTGCCTCGATGCGGTCGTGCAGCGCGGACAGGGCGCACCAGCCCTGGGCGAGGCCCGGTTCCGGACGTGTCATCGCTGACTCTCCCTGCCTGCTGCTCCTGCTGCTGCGTCGCCGCCCTCACGCCGAGTCTATCGCAGCGGCGCAATAGAGTGCGTTTGCCTCTATAGCGCGTCTGCAATTATTGTCGGTGCCTGTAATGCTCATCCGCACAGACATGGAGGGTCGGCTCATGCCCCTCGCGCTCTTGGCCCTGGCCATCGGAGCCTTCGGGATCGGCACCACGGAATTCGTCGTCACCGGCCTGCTGCCGGAGGTGTCCGACGAGTTCGGCGTGTCCGTTCCCACCGCCGGTCTCACCGCCTCCGGCTACGCGCTCGGCGTCATGGTCGGCGCTCCCGCCCTGGCGATCGCCGGGGCCCGGGTGTCCCGCAAGCGGATGCTGATGGCGATGATGCTGCTGTTCATCGTGGGGAACGCGGTGTCCGCCGTCGCGCCCGCGTTCGGCGTGCTGCTGGCCGGGCGGGTCATCGCCTCGCTCGCGCACGGCGCGTTCTTCGGCATCGGGTCGGTGGTGGCCGCCACCCTCGTGGCGCCGGAGCGGCGGGCCGGGGCGATCGCCCTGATGTTCACCGGGCTCACCGTGGCCAACGTCGTCGGCGTGCCCGCCGGGACCCTGCTGGGCCAGCAGGTGAGCTGGCGGCTGACGTTCGCCGCGATCACGGCCGTGGGGGTCGTGGCGCTGATCGGCGTCGCGGCGCTCGTGCCGGACGGCGCCGGGGACGCCCCGGCCGGGGAGCGCGCGGCCGGCGGGGGCGGGCTGCGGCGCGAGCTGGCGGCGTTCCGCAACGCGCAGGTGCTGCTCGCCATGGCGATGACCGTGCTCGGCTTCGGCGGCGTCTTCGCCGCGATCACCTACATCGCGCCGATGATGACCGACGCGGCCGGGTACGCGGAGAGCAGCGTCACGTGGCTGCTGGTCCTGTTCGGCGTCGGGCTGGTCGTCGGGAACCTCGTCGGCGGCCGGTACGCGGACCGCGCGCTGATGCCGATGCTGTACGCGTCGCTGGGCGCGCTGGCGGTGGCGCTGGCGGTGTTCACGTTCACCGCGCACGACAAGGTCGCGGCGGCGGTGACGCTGCCCCTGATCGGCGCCTTCGGCTTCGCGGCCGTGCCGCCGCTGCAGAAGCGGATCCTGGACAACGCGGCGGAGGCGCCGACGCTGGCGTCGGCCGTCAACATCGGGGCGTTCAACCTGGGCAACGCGATCGCGGCCTGGCTGGGCGGACTGGTGCTCGCCGCGGGCGGCGGCGAGACCCTGCCCAACCTGGTGGGCGCGGCCATGGCGGCGAGCGCCCTGGTGCTGGCGGTGGTCGCGGCGCGGACGGAGCGGCGGGGCGGGACCGGGACCGGGACCCGGCGGGCCGCCGCGTCCGTGGTCGCCGCGCACGCCCCCGCCGCGCCGGTGGGCGTCACTCCGTCCAGGGAACGGTCCTGAACCTCCCCGGTGTCCGCCATGGTGGCCCGGCCGCCGTTGGCCATGCAGACCAGGATCTCGGCCGGGTCGTCGCCCGCGGTGGCGATCTGCCGGACCTCGCCAGGGGGCAGGAGGACGGCCTGGCCGGGGCCGGCGCGGCGCGTGCCGTCGCCGGTGGTGACGGTGATGGCGCCGGAGAGCGGGAGCCAGATCTGTTCGCGGTCCATGGCGTGGCGCGGCCCGGTGGCGCCGGGTGCCATGGAGACGGTCCAGGCGCTGATCTCGTCGGTGCCCCGGCTGGGCGTGGCCAGGCTGGTCATCACGGCGTTGGGCGTGGTGAAGACGTCGGCGGCGGTGGGTGTGGTGACGCGCATGGGTGGTCGGCCCCCTCAGTGAGTCAAGGCGCTTTACTTGCTCGGACGGAGACGAGTAAAGCACCTTGACGCGCGTGTGTCACCATGGACCCGTGCACGACGAAGCCCCCCCACGGCCCCGCAGACCCCACGACGACACAGAGTTGTTGTTCCTCCTCGGGCTGGCCTTCCAGCTCCTGCTGGGCGAGTTCAACGGCCGCCTCGCCGACGCCGGGTACGGCGACCTGCGGCCCGTCCACGGTCTGGCCTTCCAGGCGCTGCGCCCGCACGGCGCGACCGGCAGCGAATTGGCGCGGCGTCTCGGCGTCACCAAACAGGCGGCCGGTCAGCTCGTCGACGACCTCGAACGGCGCGGCTACGTGCGCCGTGAGCGCCACCCGGCCGG